>CAIYTL010000001.1 GCA_903929105.1 uncultured Micrococcales bacterium
AGGGTGCACGGTCGCGGTCGCGCCCGCGAGATCATGCTCAACCTTTTGCGTCGGTCACACGAACTTCAGCTGAACGTTCCAATCGTTCCGACCACTGACTACATCAACACAATTGCGCCCGAAAACGAGCCCGAGTTTCCTGGTGACGAAACAGTAGAACGCACCTATCGCGCCTGGATGCGCTGGAACGCTGCCATGCTAGTGCACCGAGCACAGCGCCCCGGCATCGGTGTCGGCGGTCACATCTCGACCTTTGCTTCGTCAGCTTCGCTTTATGAAGTCGGTTTCAACCACTTTTTCAGAGGCCAAGACCACGCAACTGGCGGCGACCAGATCTTCATTCAAGGGCACGCGTCACCTGGCCCATATGCACGTGCCTTTCTAGAGGGTCGACTCTCGGCTCAACAGCTTGACGGTTTTCGCCAAGAGAAATCACACGCCGGCGGCGGTCTTTCAAGTTATCCGCACCCTCGCCTCATGTCTGATTTCTGGCAGTTTCCAACGGTTTCAATGGGTATCGGCCCAATCAACGCAATCTATCAAGCACAGTTCAACCGCTACCTGACTGGTCGCGGTTTGAAAGACACCGCTGCTGAACAACATGTCTGGGCTTTTCTGGGCGACGGCGAGCTAGACGAAGTTGAAAGCCGCGGAGCCCTGCAGCTAGCAGCCAATGACGGCCTCGACAATCTAACTTTCGTGGTCAACTGTAACCTTCAGCGCCTTGATGGCCCTGTGCGCGGCAACGGCAAGATTATTCAAGAGCTTGAAAGCTTCTTCAGAGGCGCCGGCTGGAACGTTATCAAAGTTGTTTGGGGGCGCGAATGGGATTCGCTGCTTGAGAACGACAAAGATGGCGCACTGGTTGACTTGATGAACGCGACTCCCGACGGTGATTACCAAACCTTCAAGACTGAAGACGGTGCGTTCGTTCGTGAGAACTTCTTTGGTCGCGACCCTCGAACCCTAAAACTAGTAGAGCACCTAAGTGATGACGAAGTATGGGGCCTGAAGCGCGGTGGACACGACTATCGCAAGGTTTATGCGGCCTATAAAGCAGCGATGGAACACAAGGGCCAGCCAACAGTCATTTTGGCCAAAACCATTAAGGGCTTCACCCTAGGCAAATCATTTGAAGGTCGCAACGCGACTCACCAAATGAAGAAAATGACCCTTGATAACCTCAAGGGTTTCAGAGATGAATTGCGAATTCCTATCACTGACTCTCAGCTCGAAGAGAATCCGTATCAGCCACCTTATTTCCACCCGGGTCAAGATGCTCCCGAAATTCAATACATGCACGAGCGTCGCCGCCAGCTCGGTGGTTACCTTCCAGAGCGTCGCAGCAAATACGTTGACTTCACGCTGCCCGAAGAAAAAACCTATGCCGTTGCTAAGGCCGGTTCGGGCAATCAAGAAGTAGCGACCACTATGGCCTTCGTTCGCCTGCTCAAGGATCTGCTTCGCGCACCTGACTTTGGACACCGCATTGTGCCGATCATCCCTGATGAAGCGCGCACATTCGGCATGGACGCATTTTTTCCAACCGCGAAAATCTATAACCCCAACGGGCAAAACTATCTTTCAGTAGACCGAGAACTTTTGCTGTCTTATAAAGAGAGCCCTGCAGGTCAGATTCTTCACACGGGTATCAACGAGGCCGGCTCAGTAGCTGCCTTCACCGCTTCTGCAACCAGCTACGCCACTCAGGGTCAGGCAACGATTCCGTTCTATGTCTTCTATTCGATGTTCGGTTTTCAGCGCACCGCAGATGCGATTTGGGCTGCGGCAGACCAGTTGTCGCGTGGTTTCATGATCGGAGCCACGGCAGGCCGCACCACTCTAACCGGTGAGGGTCTGCAGCACGCCGATGGCCACTCGTTGCTCTTGGCAGCTACGAACAATGCCGTGATCTCTTATGACCCAGCATTTTCTTATGAGATCGGCCACATCGTTCGCTCGGGTATCGAGCGCATGTATGGCGGAACGCACTCTGACCCTAACGTCATCTATTACATGACCGTCTATAACGAACCATATGTGCAACCCGCAGAACCAACCGATGTCGATGTCGATGGCATCATCAAGGGCCTTCACCGCATCAGCCGCAATGAATCGCAAGGTCACAAGGCCCAGATTCTGGCTTCAGGCGTCGGTGTTAACTGGGCGCTTGAAGCGCAGCACTTGCTTCAAAATGATTGGGGTGTCTCGGCAGACGTCTGGTCGGTAACATCGTGGACCGAATTGCGCCGCGAAGCGCTTCTAAAAGACGAGCGAAAGTTCCTCTACCCGAACGAAGCCGTGGAACCTGCCTACATCACTAGCAAACTTGCTGATGCCCAAGGCCCAGTTCTTGGTGTGAGCGACTGGATGCACCAGGTTCAGGACCAGATTCGCAAGTGGGTTCCGGGTGACTACGCAACGCTAGGCGCAGACGGCTTCGGCTTCTCTGACACGCGCGCAGCCGCTCGTCGTGCTTTCAAAATTGACGGCCCATCAATCGTTGTGCGCGTTCTTGAACAACTCGTTGCACAGGGCAAGATTGACGCGTCGATTCCGCAACTTGCCATCGATCGTTACCGCTTGCACGATGTGACCGCAGGAACATCGGGTAATACCGGCGGAGACGCCTAGCATGTTGGCGATTGTTTGCCCTGGCCAAGGCTCGCAAACACCGGGATTCTTCGTGCCGTGGCTTGAAGTGCCGGCCTTTCGCGAATCAATAGAGGCGCAGCAAAACGCTTCTGGATTGGCGCTAATTGAACATGGCACGGTGAGCGATGCTGACACCATTCGCGACACCGCTGTTGCACAACCGCTCATTGTTAGCGCCGGTGTTGCCTCGCTCGCGGCGCTTTTTGGCGACAACGGTTCAGCATCGAGTTCTGTTGCGGGGTTAGCAGGTCACTCGGTCGGAGAAATCACCGCGGCAGTTGCTGCAGGAATCTTCACTGCAGAGCAGGGCATTACTTTCGTTAAAGCCCGAAGTACTGCAATGGCCAAGGCCGCTGCGCTGCAGGCAACAGGAATGGCAGCAATTCTAGGCGGCGAACAGGCAGTAGTTGAATCTAAATTGGCCGATTTAGGTCTTGAACCGGCAAACTACAACGGAGGCGGCCAGATCGTCGCAGCTGGCACGGTTGAGGCGATTGCGGCTTTGCAGGCCGAAGGTCCGGCAGGTGCCAGAGTTATTCCGCTTCAAGTTGCGGGCGCTTTTCACACCAGGTTTATGCAACCTGCGGTGGCAGAGCTAGAGGCATATGCTAAGACCATAGAAATTTCAGACCCAAGACGATACATCTGGTCAAATGCCGGCGGCAAGCTTGTCAAGAACGGCACAGATTTCGTCTCACTACTGGTCAAACAGGTGTCAAGCCCGGTTCGCTGGGATCTCACCATGGCAGCAATGGTTGAGGCTGGAATCACCGCCATCATCGAAGTATGCCCTGGCGGCACCCTCACAGGGTTAGCCAAACGTTCGATGCCGGGTGTCGAAACACTTGCTCTGAAGTCACCAGACCAGCTCGATGCTGCACTTACACTTATCTCGAATCACAGCTAAGCGAACCGAGGCCCAATGTCACACCCAACACTGAACCAGTACACAGCCGTGAAATTCTCACGAATTTATGGCCTAGGCGCCGCTCGCGGCGACCTGATCGTGACAAACGACGACGTAGCTGGGCCGATTGACTCAAGTGACGAATGGATTCGCCAGCGCACCGGAATCATTGAGCGACGCAGGGCAAGCGCCGACCTGAGTTTGATGGACATGGCTGTAGATGCCTCAAACCAAGCGATTGCCGCCGCTGGCATCGACCCTTCCGAAATAGGCGCGGTGCTTTTTAGCACTATTACCCACCCTCACCAAACACCTTCTGCTGCTGCTCTGCTCGCAGACAAAATTGGTGCTAACCCAGCGCCTGCATTCGATATTTCGGCCGCCTGCGCTGGATACTGCTATGGCATCGCTCAAGCTGATGCGTTGGTTCGATCTGGCATGGCCAAATATGTTTTGGTTGTTGGTGGCGAAAAGTTGAGCGACTTTATTGACCCAACAGATCGCACAATCTCGTTCTTGTTAGGCGACGGGGCTGGGGCGGCAATCGTTGGGCCGAGCGACACACCAGGAATTTCGCCAACTGTTTGGGGCAGCGACGGTTCTCACTGGAGCGCCGTGGGAATGAGTGCGTCGCTGCTAGAGCTTCGCGACGGCACAACAACCTGGCCAACCTTGCGACAAGAAGGTCAAACCGTATTTCGCTGGGCGGTATGGGAGATGGCAAAAGTTGCAAAGCAAGCATTAGAGGCAGCCGGCATCGAAGCAAGTGATCTCGACGCTTTGGTAACTCACCAAGCAAACATGCGCATCATTGACGAGCTTGCAAAACAACTCAAGTTGCCTGAGAGTGTTGTTGTGGCTAGAGACATCGTTCATACCGGCAATACGTCAGCAGCTAGCGTTCCGCTGGCCATGCACGCGCTTCTAGCCTCGGGCGAAGTGAAATCTGGCGGTTTGGCGCTTCAAATTGGTTTCGGCGCAGGCCTCGCCTTCGGGGCACAAGTCGTGGTTATGCCTTAAACTAGTCAAGATTCAAATACAAACAAAAGGAGACAAAAATGCCACTTTCACAGAGTGAAGTTCTAGCTGGCCTAGCCGAAATTGTTAACGACGAGACTGGCATCTCAGCAGATGCTGTTGCCCTAGAGAAGTCATTTGTTGACGACCTAGACATCGACTCAATCTCGATGATGACCATCGTTGTAAACGCTGAAGACAAATTCGGTGTAAAGATTCCAGACGAAGAAGTTAAGAACCTAATCACCGTTGGTGACGCAGTTAACTTCATCGTAGGCGCACAGGGCTAAATACCTTGAGTCGCAAAATCGTCGTTACAGGCATAGGGGCTACCACGCCACTAGGTGGCGACGCTCAATCTACCTGGCGAGCCCTGCTCGCCGGTGAATCTGGCATTTCAACGCTAGAGCAGCCGTGGATTGAGAAATACGAGGTTCCCGTCACGTTTGCTGGCCAGGCTAAAGTTGCTGCCAATCAAATTTTGACACCTCAAGAAGCGAAGCGTCTCGATCCATCGAGCCAATTCGCACTAATTGCTGCTCGCGAAGCTTGGGCCGACGCTGGCAAGCCAGACGTCGCACCCGAGCGTCTCGCGGTGGAATTTGCGACCGGAATCGGAGGCGTGTGGACTCTGCTCGACGCTTTCGAAACGTTGCAGGAGCGTGGCCCTCGCCGCGTGCTTCCAATGACTGTTCCGATGCTGATGCCTAACGGCCCAGCTGCTGCGGTGGGCATGGACATCGCTGCTCGTGGCGGAGTTCGAACCGCAGTTTCGGCATGTGCCTCAAGCACCGAAGCGGTCGCCAATGCTCTTGATCGACTATTGAGCGGCGCCGTTGATGTTGTAGTGGCAGGCGGTTGTGAGGCAGCAATCCATCCGCTACCAATTTCTGCCTTTGCGGCAATGCACGCGCTTTCAAAAAAGAATGACTCACCTGCCACAGCTTCAAGACCATATGACGTAAACCGTGATGGCTTTGTCATGGGTGAAGGTGGCGCTGCCTTGGTTCTAGAAACCGAGGAGCACGCTTTGGCTCGTGGTGCAAAGATTTATGCCGAACTAGCAGGTGGTGCTGTTACCTCAGACGCCCACCACATCACCGCCCCAGACCCTGAAGGTACGGGCGCTGCACGTGCGGTAATTGCAGCTCTTAAGCAGGCAGACGCATCTATTCAAGAAGTTGTTCACATCAACGCTCACGCCACCAGCACCCCGGTTGGCGACATCGCAGAATATGTTGCACTAAAGCGCGTGTTCGGCGAGCATCTTGAAAACATCGTTGTTTCAGCCACTAAATCATCGACCGGCCACCTTCTCGGCGGCGCCGGCGCTGTTGAGGCTATTTTCACTGTTCTTGCTTTGAAAGAGCGCGTTGCTCCCCCAACGTTGAACCTCGATGACCAAGATCCAGCTATTCCGCTAGACGTAGCCACCTCTCCTCGCAAGCTACCAGACGGCCCAATTCTTGCCATCAGCAACTCTTTCGGCTTTGGCGGTCACAACGCGGTAGTTGTTTTCAGAAGCTACGAAGGTTAACTAGCCCATTCGGTTAGGTAACGAGCGTCAAGCGCTGCTTTTCGCAACGGCTCTAACTGTGCGTCCCATTCCAAGCCCATCAGCTGTGCTAATCGTTGCCTAAGTAGTTGCGAGTTTAGAGCCTCTGCACCATTGATAGCTGCCAGAAGCAGGTTCTCACCAAACACCTGGTTTCCAGCTTGATCGAGTTGGCTATGAAACATTCCAAGAGTCGGTGTGAAACAGAATCGCTGGCCAAGATCTTGCAGCGTTGGCGGTTGGGCAACCTCAAACCACAAAGTCTGAACACTGGCAAGCGCACTGGCTATTTCGTTGATCGAATGCGATTCAACATCGAATTGAAATTCACCCGCCACCAGCTGATCGTTGCATGCCACATCACCTAAGGTGTGAAGAAGATGACCCGGTAGTGGAACCCATGGTGCTGAGATTGAGCAGCCGGCGAGGCCTCTGAGCAACAGCTCAAGGCGCGGCAAATGAACCTTCGCAATTGCGTGAATTGAAATCACGCCCGGTTGCAAAACTGGCAAGTCAGACATTCTAAACCTCCGAGTCACTAAAACGTCTTCCCCTACGTTTCAACCGGTGGCTAGGTAATCAATTTAGGCACTAGCCTGCGAGCAGTCAAGTGAATCTTTGATGTCGAATAACATTGTTGATGTGAGCAAACTCTATTTTCGATATGGCGCTATGAACAGCGGCAAGAGCACGGCATTGCTGCAGGCAGCCTACAACTACGAGGAGCGCTCGCAAGTCGTGCTAATTGCCAAGCCCTCAATCGACATTCGTGGCGATAAGGCGATTGTTTCACGGCTTGGTGTGACGCGCGAAGTAGATTTTCTGGTTGTGCCTGAGGCCGACCTGCGTAAAGATTTCGCCGACTACTCGAAGATTGCCCTCGAGCGCACTGGCAAGCCGGTAGCCTGCCTATTGATTGATGAAGCCCAGTTTCTGACGCCTGAACAGGTTGATCAGGCCATGCAAGTCGCTGTATTAGACGGAGTGCCGGTCTTGGCTTATGGAATTCGTGGTGACTTCTTGACCAAGGGGTTCCCAGGAAGCCTTCGCTTGCTTGAGGTGGCTCACAGCATCGAAGAGCTAAAGACTATTTGCCGTTGCGGGCGCAAAGCGCTCTTCAACGCACGACTTGTGGACTCAAGGTTTGTTTTTGCAGGCGATCAAGTAGCCATTGACGGTTTCGACGTTACGTATGAATCGCTTTGCGCCGGTTGCTATTTGCGAGAGCAAGCAAACGCGAATCATGACTCGCAACTTGGCTAACCCAAAAATGGGCGAAGCGCCGGTGGCGAAAGGTTTCGTCGACAGACACTGTCATCCGTTATTCGCAGCCCGTGAAATGGCAGCTCTAAGTTTGAGTCACTGCAATAGCCTGCAAGACATTCAGCACGCTCTCACCCAGCACCTCGCCCACTACCCAGAAATTCAATGGTTAGATGCAACACCTTTTGATCGTTCAATCTCTGAAGAGTTCGCGGCCAGCGTGCTCGACGAGGTTTCGGCTGATATTCCAATCACTCTTCATTCAACGGACCATCACGCTCTGTGGGTGAACACCGCCGCTCTAAAGAAGGCTGGGCTGCTTGAGAGTGTACCTAAGCTCAGTGACGGAATCATTCAAACTGACGCCAGCGGCGCACC
>CAIYTL010000002.1 GCA_903929105.1 uncultured Micrococcales bacterium
AACAGCGATCTTGACTGGGTTGCCAGCCATCTTCACTGGGAACTCAACACGAGTGTTTGACTGAGCTGACTGGTTTGCAATGCCCTGGTCGAACAAGAGTAGGTACTTCAAAGTAGCTACTACGTCGTTGACGGTAAGAGTGTTGGTCTCGATTGGCTCGTTGATCTGAAGCTTGCGGTTTAGCTTGTGGCGACCCACGCGAGCCAAGTTGTAACGCTTAGCCTCGAAATAGGTTGACTTCAACCAAGCATCGGCAACTTCGGCACCGGCAGTCTCGCCGCGAACCTTGCGATACAACTCACGAAGAGCATCTTCGCGGGTAACGATTGGGTTAGCGAAAACCTTTGACTCGTCATAAGCCAAAGTGTTGTGAATTAGGTCAACGTCGAATTCCCAACCCTGAGCACCTGAAGTAACGGCGTTCTTGATGTCGGCGAACTCTTCAACGATTTGCTCTTTGCTTAGGCCAAGAGCCTTCAAGAAGATGGTTGCTGAAACCTTAGTCTTGCGGTCAACCTGAACCTGAATGATTGGCTGGCCAAAGCGAGCAATCGGCTTGCGGTCGTCGCGAACCCACTCGGTCAAAAACTCTAGGTATGAACCGCGGCTCGGAATGATCTGAGCCTTGTTGTTACGAACGTCGAGGTTACCTGTGGTGTTGGTCGAAACCGAGAAGTAAACACCAGGTGAGCGAACCAACTGCGAAACAACAACACGCTCGGTGCCGTTGATGATGAAGGTTCCCTTTTCGGTCATAACGGGAAAATCACCCATGAACACGGTCTGAGACTTGATCTCACCGGTTAGGTAGTTTGTGAACTCAGCCTTGATGTAAAGCGGCTGGGTGTAGCTCTTGCCCTTGGTCTTGCACTCGTCAGGAGTGTAGCTCGGGTCGAAAAGCTCAGGCTCACCAAAAGTAAGACCCATTTTGGCGTCTTGAGTTGAGTTAGCGGCATCTTCGATCGGCGAAATCTCTTCAAAGATTTCTTCAAGACCGGTTCGGGCGTTAGGCCCTGCAATAGCTCGCCAAGCCGGTGCGCCAACGAGCCAGTCAAAGCTCTCGGTCTGCAGGCTTAGCAGGTCTGGAATATCAATAGGCTCTTGCACTTTCGCAAATGAAAGGCGTTGGGCCAAGCGGTCGTTCTTCTGGTTTTTTGATGCGTTTTTCGCAGCCAAGAAAATCCCTCCAAGGGCATAACTCTGTTAGGTGAGTGAATGGAAGATCGCGACCCTATAAACCGGTGCCGCCACAATATGCGGGCACACACGCCAACCACAATATGAGGGCGGGGTGTTTGGGAGCAAACCACTAGCCTATAACGATTTACCCGTTGTTGTAAACAATTTCTTAGTTATTTGAGAAATCTGAGAGATTTTGCGGTATAAACCAAATTCTTTACGGATGCCCTTCGGCACGCACTAACCCCGCGCGAGCGACAGCGTTTCGACGGCGGCCCCAGCGGCCGCAAGGTCATCCGTGCCAATTATTAGTCGCGTGAACCGCCCACCGCTGAGTTTGATTTCGACCGGAATTTGCCCTTTGAAATAGCTCACGAAAGCTCGGTCACCCTTTTTTAGGTAGGTGCCCGAGACGATAAACGGCGGCAAGCCCGT
>CAIYTL010000003.1 GCA_903929105.1 uncultured Micrococcales bacterium
AGTCAACCAAAAAATCTCGATGTTCGTTGCACGCGAGCCAAATTTTGCGGCGCTCCTCAGTGTGAACTTTAGGGTTGCGCCAAACCACCTGAAACGTCGCCAACTCATGACAGCCCGCCCTGGAACATTTGACAGAATCGGCACCGCCAGAGCCAATGCTAAGGTTTTGGGTCAGCATTCTTAAAGTCGTCAGCGGTAATTAGCAAAGTTGGGGCTTGAGCTTTAGTCAGAGTTGTTTGCGGTTTGCCTTCAGATTTTTCGTTAGCGATAATCACGGCAAAATAGGGCAAAAAGATTGCTCCGGCAAAAAAGATCCACATGAACCAGCCTTGGAACGAAACTCCTAAAATGATGCAGATTGTTCTCACAACCATGGCAACGGTGTATTTGATCATGCGGTTGCGGCGTTCAGCATCGGGCGATTCACCGAGGCTGGTAACACTCTGCGCAACTTTGGCCAAAACAACTCGATTCTTGAGGGTTGATGTGGTGCTAATACTAGACTTCAATCTGTTCACCTCGAGTTCTATTCCGAACTTCTAGCTCTTTGGCGAAGGGATTCTCAATGACTACAGCACGCACCGTTTTGATTACCGGCGGAAACCGCGGCATCGGCCGTTCGATCGCCGAAGAGTTTGTGGCTCAGGGC
The DNA here is from genome assembly GCA_903929105.1 of uncultured Micrococcales bacterium. Taxonomy (GTDB): domain Bacteria; phylum Actinomycetota; class Actinomycetes; order Actinomycetales; family Microbacteriaceae; genus Rhodoluna. Next base: position 650 of record CAIYTL010000003.1, read on the forward strand.
CACCGTGTTGCTGTGACAGTTCGTTCGGGCGAAGGCCCTGCAGGCACGCTGAGCGTTGTTGCAGACGTTACCGACGGTGAATCACTAGACAGAGCGTTTGCCGAGGTAGAAGCCGCCCTGGGGCCGATTGAAGTGCTTGTAGCAAACGCTGGCATTACCCGCGACACTCTTTTGCTCAGAATGACCGATGAAGACTTCGAGAAAGTTCTAGACACCAACCTCACCGGTGCTTTTCGAGTAGTTCGCCGTGCCACCAAGGGAATGCTGAAAGCGCGATTTGGTCGCGTGATTTTAATTTCAAGCGTGGTCGGATTACTGGGCAGCGCAGGCCAGGTTAACTATTCAGCCGCAAAATCAGGTCTAGTGGGAATGGCACGTTCCCTAACGCGCGAACTTGGCACCCGCGGCATCACCGCGAACGTTGTGGCACCCGGGTTCATCGACACCGATATGACGGCTGAACTACCTGAAGAACTCATCGCAGACTACAAAAAGCGCATTCCGGCCGGTCGCTTTGCTGCTCCAAGCGAAGTCGCCAAAGTTGTTACCTGGCTAGCTGGCGAAGACGCCGGTTATATTTCAGGAGCAGTTATTCCGGTCGATGGCGGCCTGGGAATGGGTCACTAAAGCCCAAGCACCGGCAATAACTTTGCCAAGCTGTCATCCAAAACAACGTCAGCTGCTTCACGCACAATCGGCTTTGCATTAAATGCAACCGAAAGCCCGGCAGTGGCCATCATTTCAAGATCATTGGCTCCGTCGCCCACTGCGACGGTTCGCGAAAGGTCGATTTTTGCCTGAGCAGCCCATTCGACCAAAGCTTCTGCCTTTGCTGTGCGGTCAATAATTCGCCCCAAAACTCGCCCGGTTAGGTGGCCGTCGATAATTTCAAGATCATTGGCCCTAGAAAAGTCGAGCCCAAGTGACTCGGCAAGAGGGTTCAAGATTTGCGTGAAACCACCCGAGACCGCTCCGACAAGACCTCCGGCTGCCTGAACCGCCGAAATCATTTCAAGTGCGCCTTCGGTAACCCGTATGCGTTCGAAAACGCCTTCAAACACGCTCTCTGGCAAGCCTTTTAGCGTTGCCACCCGCTCAACCAGGCTTTGCGCAAAATCTAACTCGCCAGCCATGGCTCGCTCGGTTACCGCTGCAACCTCGTCACGTTTGCCCGCATAGTCGGCAAGCAGCTCAATAACTTCATCTTCGATTAGCGTCGAATCGACGTCGCAAACAACAAGGTAGGGCAAGGCAGGGTCAGCTACAAAAGAAAGTTCAGGCACGGGTTAAGTCTAGGCAATGGTGTTGCAGAGCTAGGGAGCGACTACAACGCCTTTGCCCACCACAGTGATTCCCGAGTCGGTGACGGTGAAACCGCGATCAAGGTCGCGGGCGCGGTCAACGCCAACTGCTGCGCCGTCGAGAACCTTAACTGACTTATCAAGAATGGCGTGACGAACTGTGGCATCGCGGCCCACAGTCACACCGTCAAGAAGCACTGAATCGGTAACCAACGCTCGTGAATGCACTCTAACGTTTGGCGACAATACGCTTCGCTCAACGATCCCTCCAGACACAACTGTGCCCAAAGAAACGATTGAATCGGTGGTTCGCCCTTGGTTGCCTTCACCATCGTGCACAAACTTTGCCGGCGGTAGGTTGATCTGCTGCGTGAAAATCGGCCACTCGTTGTTGTAAAGGTTGAATACCGGCATGACCGAGATTAGGTCCATGTGCGCGTCGTAATAAGAATCAATGGTTCCGACATCGCGCCAGTAGCTCTTGTCGCGGTCAGTTGAACCAGGAATCTCGTTAAATGTGAAGTCATAGACGCCGGCATCGTCGCGACCCACCATGTAAGGAACGATGTCGCCACCCATGTCGTGGCTTGAAGTGTCTAACGTGCCATCGTGTTCAATGGCCTCGATCAAAGCTTTTGCCGTGAAAACATAGTTGCCCATTGAAGCCAAAACTTCGTTAGGGCTCTCGAGCAAACCTTTAGGGTCACTCGGTTTTTCGCGAAACGCAGCAATCTTAGTTGGGTCTTTGTCGTCAACCTCGATGACGCCAAACTGGTTAGCCAGCGAGATTGGTTGGCGAATTGCAGCAACTGTTACACCGCGGCCAGACTTAACGTGGGCTTCAATCATCTGGTCGAAATCCATGCGATAAACGTGATCGGCGCCGACCACAACAACGATGTCGGGCATTTCATCACTCAAAAGGTTCATGCTTTGCAAAATTGCGTCAGCCGAACCGCTAAACCAACGTTTTCCTAGGCGCTGTTGAGCAGGCACCGAAGCCACATAGGCTCCGAGCAGTGGCGACATGCGCCAGGTCTGCGAGATGTGACGGTCGAGTGAGTGCGACTTGTATTGGGTCAAAACTACGATTCGACGCATGCCCGAGTTAATCAGGTTTGACAGCGCAAAGTCGATTAGTCGATAGCTGCCACCGAAAGGAACCGCGGGTTTTGCACGGTCAGCTGTCAATGGCATTAGACGCTTGCCTTCGCCACCTGCTAAAACCATTCCAAAAATACGTAATGCACTCATACTCGAAATGTTATTGCCTAAATGTGGCGAGCGCGAACAAGCACTAACATACAGACATGAGAATTGACCTTGTTAGCAAAGAGTATCCGCCAACAATTTATGGTGGCGCGGGCGTGCATGTAGCTGAATTGGTCAGAGTTCTAAGAAAACACATCGATGTTCGAGTTCACGCTTTTGGTGACCAGCGTAATGAAATCGATACTTTTTCATACACTCACTCGAGCGAGTTTGACGGCGCAAACGCCGCCCTTCAAACCATGTCAACCGACTTGAACATCGTCGAAGCGATTGCCGGTGCCGATCTAGTGCATTCACACACCTGGTATGCCAATTTTGCCGGGCAGATAGCCGGCACGCTTCACGGCATTCCGCACCTTATCACCGCACATAGCCTTGAACCGCTTCGCCCCTGGAAAGAAGAGCAATTGGGCGGGGGATACCGGTTGTCTTCATGGATCGAACGCACCGCCTATGAAGGAGCATCTGCGATCATTGCGGTTAGCCACGGCATGCGAGCTGACATTCTTCGCGCCTACCCTCAGCTTGACCCAAGCAAAGTCACCGTCGTGCACAATGGCATTGACCTCGAAGCTTTTCAAGCAGCAAGTAACCCTGATTTAGTTCGAGCCTTGGGAATCAACCCTGACCAGCGCAGCGTGGCTTTTGTAGGCCGAATTACTCAGCAAAAAGGC
>CAIYTL010000004.1 GCA_903929105.1 uncultured Micrococcales bacterium
CCACAACGATTTTGCCGTGATAGCTCTGCAGCCAAGCGGCAGACTCAATCAGAGTTTCGGCTTTGATTTTGGCAAGGTTAAGTTCGCTCATTAGCTTGGGTACTCACTGTTCTCGGTGACATATTCGTGAGTTAGGTCGTTGGTATAAATCGTGGCGCTGTGGCTGCCGGCGTTGAGCGAAACCTTGACGCTGACTGCACGAGGTTTTAGGTCGATTAGCATGCGGTCTTGGTCAGGCTGACCCTTGCGCGAAACCGAGATGCCGTTGATTTCAACGTCGATGTCATAAGGGTCGAACTCGGCGTTGGTGGTGCCAACCGCTGCGAGCACGCGACCCCAGTTAGGGTCTTGGCCATAGATGGCAGCTTTGAACAAGTTGTTGCGAGCAATGGTGCGACCAACCTCGACCGCGTCAGCCTCGCTGGCCGCATTCGAAACTTCGATGGCAATGTCGTGAGCGCTGCCCTCGGCGTCGGCGAGCAGCTTCATGGCAAGTTCAAGGCTAAGTTCTGCCAATAGGTCAGCAAACTCGTTGGCGTCTGGGGTTACTTCGCTAGCACCCGAAGCCATGATCACCACTGTGTCGTTAGTGCTCATGCAACCGTCGCTGTCAAGGCGGTCAAAGGTGGTGCGAGTTGCGCCGCGCAGGGCGGCGTCGAGGTCTTCTGAGCTAACCACTGCGTCTGTGGTGATAACCACGAGCATGGTTGCAAGGCCAGGTGCGAGCATGCCGGCGCCTTTAGCCATGCCGCCAATGGTGTAACCGCTTGGGCTAACCCGCTGCGCCATTTTAGAAACTTTGTCGGTCGTCATAATGGCTTCAGCCGCATTGGTTCCACCCTGGGTGCTGAGTTCAGCAACCGCCAGGTCAACACCACCGAGCATGTTGTCGAGGCGCAGCTGAGTGCCGATCATTCCGGTTGAGCAAACAAAAACGTCGCCTGCTGAAACACCCAGCTTTTCGCCAACGCGCTCAGCCGTTGCATGAGTAGCCTGAAAACCTTCAGGGCCGGTGTAACAGTTGGCGCATCCGCTATTCAAAATCACGGCTTCAACCTGACCATCAGCAATAACCTGACGGCTCCAAATCACAGGGTTAGCCTGGCAGCGGTTGGTGGTGAACACGGCGGCGGCATTCTTTAGCGGGCCATTGTTGACCACAAGTGCGACATCGCGCACATCGGCAGTTTTCACACCAGCATTCACGCCTGCAGCGGTGAAACCTTTAGCAGCGGTTACGCTCACGGAGCCACCCCATTCAGACCAAGACCGGTCGGTTCAGCTATGCCAAGAGCAATGTTGAGGCTTTGGATCGCTGCCCCAGCAGTGCCTTTTACAAGATTGTCGATGGCGCAAACCACAACCACGCGACCAGCATGCTCGTCAATCGTCAGACCAATGAGCGCGGTGTTAACACCGAGCGTCGAGCTTGTGCTCGGGTATTCGCCCTCTGGCAAGAGGCGCACAAAAGTTTCATGGGCATAAGCATTAGACCACGCTGCGCGAACCTGGTCAGCCGTAACACCGCCGGCCAGTTTTGCCGTATTGACCGCCAAAATGCCACGTGACATTGGCACAAGCACGGGCGTGAAATTGACCTGCACTTTGGTGCCGGCGGCTTTGCTCAAGTTTTGTTCAATCTCGGGTGTGTGGCGGTGCACTCCCCCAACACCGTAGGCCGAGGCTGCGCCCAAAATCTCACTCGCTAGCAGATTGGTTTTTGCCGCCCTGCCGGCACCCGAAGTGCCGACCGAAAGCACGCTAACGATGTCGTTCGGCTCAATAACGCCCGCAGCCAAACCAGGCGCGAGGGCCAAAGTGATTGCTGTCACGTTGCAACCCGGCACTGCAATGCGCTTCACGCCGCTGAGGTTGGCGCGCTGCTTAGAAACGTTGGCGCTGCCGCGGGCATCGGTGCCCTGTTCAACTGGCTCGACCACAAGTTCGGGCATTCCATAAGGCCAGGTTCCAGCGTGCTTGCCACCATAAAACTTGGCCCAGTCTTCGGCGCTTTCGAGTCTGAAATCGGCGCCGCAGTCAACCACAACAGTTTCGTCGTTCAGCCAGGCGGCGACTTCGGCCGACTTGGCGTGAGGCAAAGCTAAAAAGACGACATCGTGGCCGGCAAGCGTGTCAGCATCGGTCGAAGCAAAAATGTGGTCAGCAAACTCAGTGAGGTGCGGGTGCAAAGCACCAACCCGCTCGCCAACGTTGCTGTTCGCGGTTAGAGTTTTGACTTCGAGCTGCGGGTGGTTTGCCAACAGGCGCAACAATTCGCCGCCAACATAACCGCTGGCTCCGGCAATAGCAACGCTATAAACCATGTGCGCTCCTTAAGCTAACTTCGAATTTGGGCACCGAAGCGCTGATTGGCTAGGGCAACAGCTGCGTCGCGAGATTCGCTAGCTTCGGTTTGGGTGAGGGTGCGGTCGCTGGCCCTAAAACGCAGAGCAAAGGTGAGCGACTTTTTGCCCGCCTCAAGATTGCTGCCGCGGTAGTCGTCGGTGAGCACAATGGCTTCGAGCAACTCGCCAGCACCCTCAACCACCGCAGCTTGCACATCGGCAGCGGCAACAGTTTCATCAACCACAAGCGAAAGGTCTTGCGTGGCCGCAGGATACACATAGACCGGGCCGGCTGAAACCACCGCTGGCGCCGCCGCAAACAGTGCATCAAGTCGAACTTCAAGTGCAGCAACTCGGCGCGGCAGGTCATTGGCTGCCGTTAGATCTGGGTGAAGTTCGCCGGCAATGCCAACGATGGTTTCGCCCGAAGCGGTTGCCACATAAAGTTCAGCGGCACGGCCCGGGTGAAAACCTGCGGCACTGGTTTGGCGCACGCTCAACTCTGCACCAACTGCGTGAGCGGCCACACGGGCAGCTTGAATCGCGCTGGCATAACTGGCCGCCTGTGAAGCTTGCCCAACGCCGGCAACAACCTGGTCGCCCACAAAGACTGCGCCAAGGCGCAATGGTTGCTCGGGAATGCTGGCTTCGAGGCGCTCAAGTTCTTTAGCGATTGGCTTGCGGTCTGCTGTTGGCAAACCTTTGAGCGGCTGAACGTTTTGTTTTGGCAAGAACACTGAACCGACTTCAAAAATGTTGAGGTCGGTTAGACCGCGCGAAATGTTTCGCTTGGCTGCTTCGATTAGCGCTGGCAACATCGTTGTGCGCATCTCGTTGAAGTCTTCTTGCATGGCATTTGCGAGTTTCACGCGTGAAAGCGCGGCGCCTGCGTTTGCGGCAAACCACCCGTTTTGGGCTGAACTTAGGAACGGATAGTTCAAAACTTCAGTGCCACCAGCGGCAGCCAAAGCGTTCACAACAGCGCGCTTTTGCTTTTGTGCACGAGTTAGCCCGGTGCCCGGAGGCGCAACCGGCAAACGCGCACCAATGCGGTCATACCCAGTGATGCGAGCGATCTCTTCAACCAGGTCAGTCTTGTGTGTGATGTCTGGGCGCCAAGTCGGAGCAATAACCTCAAAGCCACCATTGACATGGCTAACGATGCAACCAATAGCGCGCAGAGTGTCAGAAATCTCAGCCGCCGTGTAATCAACACCCACCAGCTCAGCGGCAAAAGTCTCAGGCAACCAAATCGGTTGATTCGGCTCATAGCCGCGATAATCAGCGCCAACCGGGTCAGACTCCCCGCGCGCGTGAACCTCAAGCAACTGCACAACGCGAGCAGCAGCAAACTTAGCAACCGAGTGGTCAACCCCGCGCTCAAAACGCTTGGCGGCCTCGCTCGGCAACTTGTGACGACGAGCTGAACGCGCAACCGAAATCGGGTCGAAATTAGCCGACTCAATCAAAACGTTCTTAGTGGTCAAAGAAACCTCAGTGCTTTCGCCACCCATGACACCAGCAATGCCGATGGCACCAGAAGCGTCAGCAATCACAAGGTCTTCTTGGGCCTTGGTCAAGGATCCACTGCCGAGGTTCCGTATGGGCACCTTTGTGGCCTTCTTGCCCTGAAGGGTTGGATGACTTTGGGGAGGGGAGAACAGGTGAATGGTCATGCATTGAAACGCAGGGTTGTTGTCCATTGCCCCCCCCCCACCACACCTCAAAGTTCAGAAGTTTTAAAAATGACTTCTCTCTCTAGGGGGGAGGGGTAG
>CAIYTL010000005.1 GCA_903929105.1 uncultured Micrococcales bacterium
ATGAACGAGTCATCACCTATTGAATCAGCGCTGTCGATTGTGTACCACGGCGAATATTGGTCACAGCTGGTGCCATAGCAATAAACCGTTTTGACGGTGTATCCGACCGAATCAGGGTCAGTTACGTCAACGTTGATGTCTGCCAACGTGTCGCCAGCCGATGTATCAACCTGTTGGTCGCCGGCGTCACTTGTAAGGTCTGGCTCGGTGGTTGTGCCTGAAGGGCCTGAACCTGATGAGTCGTAACAGACAAAGTGGATTGACTGCGCGTCGGTTACGGCCTGAGCAACTCTCTTATTCGAATACATGACCATTCGATAAGTCCAGTAATAGTCATCATCACCGTTCGGGCAATAGGTGTCAAAGCCGGCGTTGAAATAAAGTCGCGCACCATACTGACTAAAAGACGGCAACCATTTTGCTAGTGCACGGCTGTCGGTCGACCAGGTCTCTTTGGTGTCAAGGTATTGAAGGGCAATGGTCGTGCCTTTTCGAAGGCTAGAGTTGCCAACCAAACCGTATTGATATTCGGTGTAACCGTTTGTGATTGAAACTGTTGCTGGCCAACTCTTGCACTTGCTGGTGCAGTTCACTGGTTGCAGCGAACTGGCTTTTAGGCCGCTAGAAACTTTTACCTTCACCTGCTCAGTAGAACCCGCGCTGTAACCCTCGCCTGCGGTAACTTTGGCGACGATCTTGTAGCTGCCTGGTCTGCGAGGTTTCCACGAAAATGTGGCATAGGTTCGGCTAAATTTCTTGGTGCCTACAGAGGCTCCATTGACGAACAATGTGACGACTCTATATTTATTTGGCCAAGCGCAAGTCTTTGACGAAAGCGATGACAATTGGCAAATCGAAACGTCAATTGGGTTATTGACGCCGGCAGCAATGTTATTTGGCACCGAGACGTGAACTTGGGTTAGGCCAGAGGCGAAGGCGGCGGGCGCCCCTGTTAGCGAAGCCGCCACAGTGACTATTGCGATCAGTGCAGCTGAGAGTTTTAGTTTCATGAATGCCTAACTTTGATTTGTTTCGAAATCTTCATGTTGCCTCGAGCAAAGACGCTCAAAACGCGAAATTTTGCCGATTCGGGCGCATTAACTGGCTTAGGGGCGCTTCAACAGGCGCCTTAACAGCATTGTCGAAAAAAGAAATGTTAGCTTGGCCAGACATGGCACCCCCTTTGAAAATGTGGGGGAATCCCTACCCCCGCTAGCAGATTAGCACAGCATTATTGACGAAAAGCAAATCGCTAACTCGACTCGAAACCTTTGGGTTAGCGCCCCGCCTGCGACTTCAAACGCTCAAACATTTCGGGCGAAGTGAGGTTCTCGCCGAGGCGGTTGGGTTTGCCTGTGCCGTGGTAGTCGCTTGAACCAGTTAGCACGAGGTCGTGGGTGAATGCGAGCTGCTGCAGCCATTCGGTCACGTGAGGTGCGACGTCTCGGTGAAAAGCTTCAAAACCACCCAGGCCCGCCTCAATAAGTGATTGAAAATGGTCAACGGGCATTGGCTGGCCGGGCAGTGGGCCGTTGCCACGTGCCATTGGGTGGGCGATCACGGGCACTCCCCCGGCGCTTCGAATCAAACGGATGGCCGCTTCAGGCGTGGGCACGCCACGGTTTGGCACATAGTATTTCGAACCGGGGCGCACGAACTCAAAGAACTCGGCGCGCTCGCTGATTAGGCCGCGGTTGATCATGGCATCAGCAACGGCGGGGCGGCCAGCGGTTTTGCCACCTTGCAGAACCTCTTCAACGTGGCTCCAGTCAAAGTCGTAATCTTGCGCGAGTAGGTCGGTGATCTGTTTGAGTCGCTCAACTCGGTTGCTAACCGAAGCTTCGAGGGTGGCGGCCAATGCCTCATCGGTCGGGTCTGGGTAATAAGCCAGCATGTGCACCGAGAACTTAGCAAAACTGCCGTCACCTCGGTCAATAACCGCGCGCGAGGTGACTTCGATGGCGGGTACAAATTCGAGGCCGAGTTCAGCGCAGGTGGCAGCGGCCTCGGGCCATCCACTAACGGTGTCGTGATCGGCTAGTGCAACCACGTCAAGACCGGCTTCGGCGGCTTCACGCATAACTTGCGCAGGCGCACCTCGCCCGTCAGAGCGAGTGG
>CAIYTL010000006.1 GCA_903929105.1 uncultured Micrococcales bacterium
GCCCACGGCAACCGAGAACTCGCGTTCAACCGAATAAAGAAACTTTGACTTATCAAAAGACATTTTTAGGCCTCGATTACAACCGGAATGATCATTGGGCGACGACGGTGAGCCTTGCTCACCCACCCGCCTATGGTTCGACGAATAACTTGCTGAAGAGCATAGCTGTCGCGGGTTCCGTTAGCCATGGCCTCTAGCAACGCTCGCTCAATTTGTGGTCGAACATTGTCAAAAACGTGGTCTTCTTCGGCAAAAGCTCGGGCGCGAATCTCAGGGCCCACCACAAGTTTGCCATTTGCTTTGTCAACCACGCAGAAAATCGAAATGAACCCCTCAGCTGCCAGGGTTCGGCGGTCTTTGAGGTCTTCTTCGGTGATGGTGCCAACTTTGTTGCCGTCGACAAACAACAGACCGCATTCAACTGCGCCAACAACCTCGGCAATGCCGTTCTCGAGGTCGATAACCCATCCGTCTTCAGTGATCAAAACCCGCTCAGTAGGCACACCAGTTTGCTCAGCTAACTTGCCGTTAGCAATTAGGTGACGATATTCACCGTGAACCGGCATAACGTTTTTAGGTTTCAAAATGTTGTAACAATAAAGCAGTTCACCAGCAGCTGCGTGGCCCGAGACGTGCACTTTGGCATTGCCTTTGTGAATCACATTTGCGCCAAGTTTGGTCAGGCCATCGATCACCCGATAAACCGCGTTTTCATTGCCAGGAATCAGCGAGCTGGCCAAAATGACAGTGTCGCCCTCGCCCACCTCAATGTTGTGGTCAAGGTTTGCCATGCGAGCCAAAACTGCCATTGGCTCACCCTGTGAACCCGTGCTCATATAGACGATTTTGTCGAGCGGCAAGTCAGCAGCTTTTTTGAGGTCAATCAACACATCGCCAGGCACATTCAAGTGCCCCATCGAAGCAGCGATATCCATGTTGCGAACCATGCTGCGGCCAACCAGTGCAACTCGGCGACCGTGTTCGTGCGCGGCATCGAGCACCTGCTGAACGCGGTGAACGTGAGAGCTAAACGAAGCAACCACAACCTGGCGCTTTGAGCGACCAATGATGTCGGCCAATACTGGACCAATGTCTTTTTCAAGCGGGGTAAAACCAGGCACATCGGCGTTAGTTGAGTCGCTCATAAATAGGTCAAGGCCCTCTTCGCCAATGCGTGCAAAAGCGCGAAGGTCGGTGAGGCGGCCATCTAAGGGAATCTGGTCCATCTTGAAGTCGCCGGTGTGCAAAACGGTTCCCGCCGTGGTACGAATCACAACTGCTAGCGCGTCGGGAATCGAGTGGTTCACGGCAACGAATTCGAGGTCAAAGTCGGCAAGCTTTTCGCGACGACCTTCGGCAACAACCATGCTGTAAGGCGTGATTCGGTGCTCTTTTAGCTTGGCTTCGACAAAAGCCAAGGTGAGGCCCGAGCCGATCAAAGGAATATCTTGCTTCAGGCGCAACAGGTAAGGCACACCACCAATGTGGTCTTCGTGGCCGTGGGTTAGCACAATGCCAACCACGTCGTCTAGTCGATCATGCAAATAGCCAAAGTCAGGCAAAATCACATCGACACCGGGCTGATGTTCTTCGGGGAACAATACGCCGCAGTCAACAATCAAGAGCTTGCCGTTGATTTCGAAAACGGTCATGTTGCGGCCGATTTCGCCGATGCCGCCGAGCGGAATGATGCGCAAAACTCCGCGGCGCAGCGGGGCTGGCGCGGGCAGGGTTTGAACCATTGGTTCTCTTTTCATTTGTATTTCATTGGTGGCCGACACTGTTGCCGGGCCGAAGCTTATGTGGCGTTACTCTCGCTTTTGGCGTGCGCCGATTAGCGAGTGGAGCCCGCCACTTTTGGCAATGCGCCGCCGGCGGCAGCGTTGCGGTCTGGTCTAAAGTTTTCAAAGCTCAAACCGGTGATGGCTTTGACTTTGTCAATGTCGTCTTCGATGCGCGCTGCTTCGGCGTCTTCGGGGCCAACCAGCGGAAGTCGCACTCGCGGGCTGTCGATGATTCCGAGGCCGTGCAGAGCATATTTGGTGGCCACAGTGCCAGGCACGTGAGTCATTAAAGCTCGCTGCAAAGGCTCGAGTGTGTTGTGCACAGTTAGCGCGTGGTTGAAGTCGTTGCGGTTTGTGGCATCCACAGCTCCGTATCCAGTTTCGCTGAATCGTAGTCATGCGCGCCATCGATGAAAATAAATTCTACCGGCTCTTTAAATCCCTTTACAGCCTCTTCCGATGTCTTTACTATCGGTTTGACGATATCTTCGACGCCGGCATCCAGGATATTCCTCTTAAATTCTTCGAACGTCCAGATCTTGCCCATCGCCTCTACATGCTCTTCCGATCCCGTATGCGGATCTATCGCGTACACCTGGATATTTCTGCCGTCTCTTGAACCGCTGGCGATCCAGACGGTCGACCTTCCTTTCCATGACCCTATCTCGACTATTACGCCCCGCCCTTTACATCTATTCGCAAGGCGATAAAGGAGCATTCCTTCCTTTTCTAACAGCCACCCGTCTATATCCCGCGTTATATTTCTCACTTCTTTGATTCTTTTATTCATCCTTAACCTTCCCGGCGTGGGCATCGCCGCATCATCTCTCTTTTTCAGCAATTAC
>CAIYTL010000007.1 GCA_903929105.1 uncultured Micrococcales bacterium
ACGGCACCGAGGGTGGCAAAAACGGTGAGCAAAAAGCCCGCGCTAGCAATGAGCGGAACCGCTATAGACCTGAACACCAAAATCAAAAGCAGCAGCGAAAGCAAAATGACAGTTCCCAAATAAAGGGGCAAAGCATCGTTGAGCTTTTTAGACACATCAATGTTGCTGGCAGTGATGCCTGTTACACCGAGGTCACCGCGGTAGGTCTTAAGAACCTTTGGCGCCAAACCGCGTAAGTCGCGAACTAGGTTTTCGGTTTCGGCACTGGCAGGGCCTTTGGTAGGAACAACCTGAAATAGAAAGGTGCGACCGTCTTGAGAGACAGCAACTGGAACGGCTGCAGACACGTTGTGCAACTTCATAAATCGGGTGGCAACGCCCGCCTGCAGGTCAAGAGCAGCCGTGACATCTAGTTTTGAGGGCACAGTGACCACTGCAGCAATTTGTCCATTTGCGCCGGCACCGAAAGCATCGCTGATCAAGGAGTATGACTTATAGGCCGTGCTGTCGACTGGCTCAGACCCGCCGTCAGGCAAACCTAAACGAATCGATGCTGCCGGAATCGCCAACGTAGCCAAAACCACAACGGCAAAGCCGAGTGCTAGCCAGGGGCGCTTGGTAACCCAGAGGGGCTTGGTTGCCTGACGACTTGCCTCAGCCAAGTTGTTGATTTCTTGAGAGCTGTTGGCCTCAGGCAGGTTTTCGAGCGCTCGACGCTCACGTCGACTCAAGACTTTCATGCCCACGAGGCTGATGACCGCTGGGGTGAAAGTTAGTGCAATCGCAACCGAGAACACAATGGCAACTGCGCCCATGGTGCCCATGAGTCCCAAAAAGCCGATGCCGGTTAAGTTGAGAGCCACCAAAGCAATAACCACAGTCAGGCCAGCAAAGAGCACAGCGTTGCCCGAAGTGCCATTGGCAAGCGCAATCGACTCGCGCAACTTAACGCCGGCTTTGAGTTGGCGTCTATGACGGTTCAAAATAAACAACGAATAGTCAATGCCAACGGCCAGCCCAAGCATGACTCCAAGAACTGGCGTGGTTTGGTCCATCGCAATCTTTGAAGCTAAAGCCATAGTTAGCGTCGCTGAAACGCCAACGCCAAGAAGCGCTGCTAATAATGGCAAGCCCGCGCCAACGAGCGTGCCCAGCATGACGATCAGAACAACACCTGCAATTACCAAACCAATGATTTCGCCCGTTCCCAAAATGCCATCGAGTGACTGAACCAGTGACTTATCAAATTCCACTTCAACGCCAGCGATTTTGGCATTTGAAATGGCGTCAGTCGCCGCCTTGATTTGCACTTTTTCGAGCTGATCAAGCGGCTTTACAAAATAAATAGTGGCGAGTGCAGTTTTATAATCTTTCGAAACCAGACCAAAGTTGGTCGAGGCTTTCAAGATTTTTTGGCCGTCGGTTAAATTGCGTGCCTGCAGCGCCAAAGAGCTGAACGCTGAGCTGATGCTCGACTGTTGAGCTGCGGCGTCGGCAGGTTTGAGCAGCTTCTTAACTTTGTCTAGCTGAGTTTGGGCGTTGGTTAGCTTTAGCAGCGCAGCTGAGATTTGCTTTTGCCCTGAGCTCAAACTTGAACGTTGAGCGTCTATTTGAGCTTGGCTTGTGAACGGGTTGAGAGCACCGGCGACATTCTTTAGCTTGCTAACTTCGCTGAGCACAGCCGTGATGTCAGCCACCTGCTTAGTGGTGAACGGCTGATCAGTGGTGGTGTGAAAAACTACTTGGCCTGAACCGCGGTTGATCTGCGGAAAACTTGATTTGAGTTGGTCTACAACAATCTGCGACGGAATGCCGCTGACGCTCATGGCAGTTGAAAGTTTGGCGTTGCCCGCAACCATCAGGCCAACTGTGGTGAGCAACAAGAGCACCCAGGTGGTCACGACGATCCAGGCTCGTTTAGCCGAGAAGGCTCCCAAACGATATAACAACTCAGCCATTGTGTGACCATCTTTCAAAATCTTGTGGATTCTTTTATGCACTAGTGCAATAATGATTTTTGCACAGGTGCAACAACATTGCAAATGTCTTCAGAAAGGCCACAGCCAATGTCTAACGAAACCGTGGAACACAACGCTGTGTTCTCAGGCAGACCGCACAAAGCCACCCACCACGAAATCATCATTACCGCTTGGCAACTATTTGAAGAAGTAGGCTTCGAAGCCGCAACCATGGCGCAAATCGCCGAACGATGCGACATGAGCCGCCGCACGCTCTTCAACTACTTCGCCAATAAATACGCGCTGCTGTTCCCCGGTACCAACGAAAGTCTTGATGCTTTTGAAGCTCAGCTGCAGACGCGACCATCTGACGAAAAAATGTTTGATGCCCTGATTGCCTGCGTTGATGCATCAAACAACAAAATGCAAGAACTGGCAAAAACTTATGTGCCAGGCCCTCAAGTGACTGCTGCGAGGCTCACCGAAGGAGCCTCAAACTACAACCGCGACGTGTGGGCGTTTGAGCTCGAACAAATTGCCCTAACCAGACTCGGCAACAGTGTCGAGGCAAAGATTCAAGCCGCACTCATTGGCGTAGTAACAGCACAGGTAATCAGCGAGATCTTCAAGCTCATGCGCAACTCTACAAAGCGACTCACTGAACAGGCAGCATTGGGCATTGTGCTAAGTCAGCTAGCTAACCTCTTCAGCAAATAGGTCATAAAAGCCAACCAGCTGGCGCGTGAAAATTAAACTCGAGGGCGCAAGACCACGTTTGGTAGGTCTGGGGCAGGAATCCATCCGCCAACGCGATCATCGAACGTGCTGAACAACGCCGGCGCACCATCAATCATTCCAAAACTACCGTCAGCCTCAGCGTGTTCATAGTTGTTCCAAGCCGCGCGCAACTGCACGATTTCGTCGTGGGTGCGAGCAATGAAGTTCCACCACATAACAATCGGCTCGTCAAACGGCGCCCCGCCAATCAGCAGCACCTTTAGCGGTTCAGAGCCGATTGCTTCAAGGCGCAAGGTTGCTTGGCCAGCAGCAGCAAAGCTCAACTCAGTGAGGGCAACTTGCTCGCCGTTCACTAAAGCCTCGCCAGCGACCACCAACACGCCATGCTCAAAGCCGCTATCAACCGGTAGCTTCAAGACCGAACCGGCAACCAAACTCAACTCGGCAGCCAGCAACGGCGAGTGCACCTGCGCCGGCGAGCGAACACCCAAAAGTTCACCCACCAAAAGCGAGCCTGTTGCGCCAGCGCTCAGCGGCAGCTCAGGCAGCGAGGCTAGGTGTTGAAAACTAGGTGCAGCATTGCGAGTAGCCTCGGGCAGAGCGATCCAGAGTTGAGCAGCGTGCATTGCGCTAGGCCCCCGCTGCGAAAGCTCGCTATGAGATATTCCTCGGCCTGCAGTCATTAGATTCAATTGACCTGGTTCAATGGTTTGCACACTACCTACCGAGTCTCGGTGTTCAACCAAACCTTCAAATAACCAAGTCATAGTTTGCAAACCGGTATGTGGGTGTGCAGCCACCACCATGCCGTCGGTCTGAGCCGTTGGACCAAAATGATCTACAAAAACCCAAGCACCAATGCGCCTAAGTTTGGCGTTAGGCAACGTGCGTCTAACCTCAACTCCGGTGCGAGTTGAAAGTTTGACGAGCCTTGGTTCGAGCAGCAATGAACTCGGGCCTTTAGCTAGCCGTGAAAAGGCATCAGGGCGTTGTCAGGAATCTGACCAAAGCTACCACGCTGATAATCGGTCATTGCCTCATAGATTTGCTCTTTAGTGTTCATTACGAACGGGCCATAGGCAACCACCGGTTCGCGAATCGGTTTGCCACCGAGCAAGAAAATTTCGAGAGCGTTGTGACGTGAATCTTGAGTCTGGTTGGCTGTCAGGGTGATGCGATCACCAGCGCTGAAAACCGCTAGATTGCCCGTGCTCACCGGGGCAGCTTTGACTCCAGGAGCAAAGGCGCTGGCTTCTCCAACGGTTCCCTGCCCAGCCAAGACATAGGCGAGTGCGTTGAACATCGGATTCCAGGGAATCGACACCGAAGCTCCTGGTGCCAAAGTTATGTGCGCAATCGTCATTGGGGTTTGAGATTTGCCCGGGCCAACGTGGCCGTCAATCTCGCCGGCAAGAACGCGAATCAATGCTCCGCCGTCTTGGCTCGAAATCAACTCGACGTCGCCACCTTCAAGACTTTGATAGGCGGGTGGGCTCATTTTTTTGTCACTTGGCAGGTTGATCCAGAGTTGAATGCCGTGAAAAATGCCTCCAGACATAACTAGGGCTTCGGGCGGTGTCTCGATGTGCAGCACGCCCGCACCGGCGGTCATGTATTGAGTGGCACCATCTTGAATGGTTCCGCCGCCACCGTG
>CAIYTL010000008.1 GCA_903929105.1 uncultured Micrococcales bacterium
TCTTTGACTCTGCTGGCAAGCCTGTCTTGTTGAGCCCTGGAAACACCTGGGTCGAACTGATGCCTAAAGATGTTGGCAGCATCAATATCAAATATGCAAAAGTTGTTGCCACTCCATCGGCAAGCCCATCAGCTAGCAAATAGCAAGTTCTATGTCGAAGGTGACGCCTGAGCGGGCAAAGGCTTCGCAAAATGCCTTAATTTTGATGTTCTTGTTTCAAGGCATCATTACTACGACTCAGATACCTAGGGTGCCCCAGCTAATCGAGCAGATCGGCGTTAAGTTTGATCAGTGGGGCCTTATTACTGGCTTCGCTGCGCTGGGTTCTATTGTTGGCCTTTCGATAGCCAATAGATTGATTGCTCGCTTTGGCGCTCAATGGGTTTCACAAATCTCGGCGTTCACGGTCTGTTCGCTATTGGCCTCTTATGCTTTTATAACTAACCCACTTTTGTTCTTTGGCGCGAATATTCTTTGGGCGCTGGCGATGAGTTGCTTCAACATTTCGATTAACTCGCAGTCGGTCATTTTGCAAAACGCAATCAAGCGAGTCATCATTGGCAGGTTTCACGGCACCTGGGCCATTGGCGCTATGCTTTCGGTTGCTTTCGCGGGGTTTCTAACCACTGTCACAAGCATTCAGGTTCACTTTGTAGCAATTGCTCTTTTGTGTCTTGCTGCGTTTATTGTCTCGAGTCAGTTCATCCTCAACAAAAATGAGTCGCAAGCAGCTGAGCGCACGAAAAAGCCGGTTCGCATTCCTTTGTTTAAGACTCCTGCAAAAGTTTGGCTTCTCTCGTTGGGCTTGTTTGTTTCGGTTTCGCCTGAACTCGCATTGATTGATTGGTCTGCCATTTTTAGCAGGGATGCCTTCGGTATTGCCGATTCTGGCCTCAGATCGATTCCCTACACGGGTTTCATGATTTTCATGATTGTTGGGCGTCTTTCTATTGGTCGCCTGACGAAGCGCTGGCACATAAGTTCGATTGCCTCGGTTGGCGGTGTCATTGCCTTTACTGGTTTGGGTCTAAGTGTGCTTTTGGCACCAGCAATCGCTGCTTCGGCAACTTTGGGTTCGGTGGTGGCTGGCACGGCTTGTTGGTCGCTTGCCGGCTTAGGTTGTTCAACTTTAGTGCCTTCGTTCTTTAGCGCGAGCGGTCACGTCAAAGGCATGGATACCGCCACTGTGATGTCTCGAATGAGCTTGGCTCAAACGCTGATTGTGATTGTCGCCAAGATCGTTATCGGTGCGATCGCCGAGAACGCCGGAATTCGAGAGGCTTTTATTGTGCCTTGCCTTTTGGTTCTTAGCGCTGCATTGATTGCCCGCATTTTGGCCAATGATGCCCGGCGAAATGACATTGTTGCCGACGCTTTTCCGATCACTGTTCCGATCTCGGTAATTGGTGAATAAAAAGAACTTTTAGCGAATAATTTCGCCCAAAACCGTGTTCGACTCTATTAATGGGTAGAGTTGAAATACTTACCTCGGTAAATAACTCAAGGAGTCACATTGTTCAAACTTGCGAAACTTAGCCTGGCTAACCGTTCAGTCGTTTCACTCATCACGATTGTCGTGGCGCTGTTCGGCTTTTTATCTCTCGGTTCGCTCAAGCAAGAACTGATTCCTTCATTCGACAGCCCACAGGCAGCGATTGTGACTGCCCTGCCAGGTGCTTCACCTGAGATTATTGACACTCAGGTCAGCCAGCCGATCGAGACCGCTGTGCGCCAACTAAGTGGGCTTACAACGAGCAGCTCAACCTCGCAGGCGAACATCTCGATTGTTCGCGTCACTTTTGACTACGGCATTTCAAACTCGAAACTTCAAGAGAACCTCACAAACGCCGTTGCAGGCATCAAATCAACTTTGCCAACAGGCTCTGACCCAAAGGTTTTAATCGGTTCGTTTGACAGCGTGCCAATCATCTCGCTGGGCGTTTCTTCGCTAACCGGCTCTAATGAAGAGCTGGGCAAAACTTTTGCAGCACGCGCCAACGAAGTTTTTGGCAACGTCACAGACCTAGGCACCATAAAGGTTGACGGAATCGCCACCAAGCGCCTGAACCTAACACTTAACACCGCAAAGCTGGCTGCAGCGGGTTTGAGCCAGCAATCAATCGTTACCGCGCTGACTAGCAACGGTCTGATTCTGCCCGGCGGCACCGTGAACGACTCTCAGGGCAGCCTGAGCGTGCAAATAGGTTCATCAGTGAACTCAGTAGCTGATTTTGAGGCGCTGCCTTTGCTCGGAGGAACAGCAACTGCGACTTCTAGCTTTGGCTCAGGTGCGGCTGCAGGCACAGGTGCGTTTGCTGCGTCAGGCGCAGCTGCTGGTGCAGGTGCGGGTCTAAGCATTCCCGCCCCAAGCAAGCCCCTAACAATCGGCGATGTTGCCACAGTTAAACTCGAAAACGCTCCAATCACAACGATTGCACGTGTGAATGGCAAAGAGGCGCTCTCGGTTTCGTTCACCAAAACTCAAAACGGTAACACCGTGGCCCTCTCGAGCTCAGTGCTTAGCAAAGTGGCCGAATTCAAGACCAAGCTTGGTGGCAATGTTGATGTCAACACCATTTTTGACCAGGCACCATATGTCAAGAAGTCAATCGACGAATTAACCAGCGAGGGTCTGCTCGGCCTTGGCTTTGCAATCATCATCATTTTGTTGTTCCTAATGTCGGTTAGACCAACTCTTGTAACAGCTATCTCGATTCCTACCTCGGTTCTGATTGCATTCATCGGCCTGGGTTCACTTGGTTACTCACTCAACCTCTTCACCTTGAGCGCATTAACTATTGCGATCGGGCGAGTGGTCGATGACTCGATTGTGGTAATCGAGAACATCAACCGACACCTCAGCTATGGCGAAGAAAAGAAAGACGCGATTCTCAACGCTGTGCGAGAGGTTGCAGGAGCCATCACAGCAGCAACCATCACCACCGTTGCGGTGTTCTTGCCGATCTCGTTGGTCGGCGGCCTTGTGGGCGAATTGTTCCGCCCATTCGGGTTCACCTTTACCATCGCTCTGATCGCTTCGCTGCTTGTGGCACTAACCATCGTCCCGGTGCTTGCATATTGGTTCTTGAAACCTAAGCACAACTTCGCTGAAGGCACGAACCTCGAGGCGGCTATTGAAAAAGTTCGTCAAGACGAAGAAGCTCGCGAACGCAAGAGCTGGTTGCAGCGTGGCTACCTTCCGGTATTGCGAGGCACCCAACGCCACCCTTGGATCACGGTAGGTTCAGCGCTGTTGGTATTGTTCCTAACCTTTGGCATGGGCGGCTTTTTGAAGACCGACTTTATCGGCTCAGGCGGCAGCAACGGCTTTTTGATTAACCAAACCTTGAAGCCTGGCGCCAGCATCGAAGAACAGTCTGCTGCGGCAGCCAAGATTGAAACCGTGCTTGACAAACACTTTGTGAAAAACGACGGCCCTAAAGACGTTGAAAGCTGGATCACCACAATCGGCTCAAGTGGCGACGGTCGCGTAGCACTCGGCGGAGCCGCTGGCGGCATTCAACTGCAGGTTACTTCGGTTGATGGCGTTGACTCAAAGAAGCTGCAAGACACTCTGACAGCTGAGTTTGCAACGTTGAGCGATGTCGGCACCATCGAGTTCGCTTCGGGCAACGGCCAATCGTTTGGCGGTTCGTCAACCATCGACGTCAATGTGCTAGCTCCAGACGATGCAACCCTAGAGAAGGCAGTAGGCGTTCTCGAAGCGAAGCTAACCGGCATTGCTGGCACTAGCGCACCAACAGACACCTTGGCTAAGAAGCAGCGCACATTGCAGATCACTGTGAATCGCTCAGCAGCAGCCGCCGTAGGCCTCAGCGAGATTGCTGTGACCGGTCAGGTGGCAAATGCGGTGCATCCGTCATCATTGGGTTCAGTCAACGTCGCCGGAATCTCTACCCCGGTCTATGTTGTAAAAACCGATCTGGTCGACACCGTGGCGAAGGTCAAAAAGATTCAGATCATGACTTCGGTTGGCCCAGTTGCGCTTTCGAGCCTGGCTTCGGTCACCGAAGAGACCGTGCCTGCGTCAATCACAACTCAAAAGGGAAGCCGCGAGGCTACTGTGTCGCTCACCCCGACCGATGCGAAGCCAGACCTAGGCAAGATCAACACCGAAGTTTCAAACCGACTCAAGGCACTCACAGCAACTTCGGGCACCGGTGAGAAGCTACCTGCAGGCGCAACCATCGACCTCGGCGGTGTAACCAAGCAGCAGGCTGATTCGTTCTCACAGCTTGGGCTGGCGCTCTTGGCTGCGATCGCAATCGTATTCATTGTTATGGTTGCCACCTTCGGAAGCATCATTCAACCTTTGATTCTCTTGGTATCGATTCCGTTCGCGGCTACCGGCGCAATCGGCTTGCTACTCATCACCGACACCGCGTTGGGCGTGCCTGCAATCATCGGCATGCTTCTGCTGGTAGGTGTGGTGGTTACGAACGCAATCGTGCTTATCGACTTGATCAATCAATATCGCAAGCAGGGTCGTGAACTCAACGAAGCCATTATGGATGGCGCCCGTCAGCGTCTGCGCCCGATTTTGATGACCGCTTTGGCGACAATCTTCGCGTTGATTCCAATGGCAATCGGCCTGACCGGAAGCGGCGGATTTATTTCTAAGCCGCTGGCCATCGTGGTTATCGGCGGGCTTTTCTCGTCAACCATTTTGACTCTGGTAATCGTTCCGGTGCTTTATGAGCTGGTTGAGGCAGGCAAAATCAAGCGCTCCGCAAAACGCCTTGCAAAACGTTCAGCTAAAAAAGCGGCCAAGCTTGAGGTTACCAACTAATGCGTTCAGCTAGCTTGCAAAGCTATTGACCGTCTCGACGGTAAAATTGGGGCTTACGGCAGAAATGTCGTAGGCCCCAACTAGCTTTTGGATTGTGAAAAAGATGACAGAAAACCTCGTTTGGATCGATTGCGAAATGACGGGCTTAGACCCTCAGCGCGACTGCCTTGTTGAGATTGCCGTTGTGGTAACCAATTCTGACCTTGAGCTATTGCACCCGGGTCTAGATGTTGTTATCAAACCTCGACAAGATTCACTCGAGGGAATGAATGACTTTGTGCGCAACATGCACACCACCTCAGGGCTAATCAATGAATTCGACTCGGGTGTTTCAGTTGAAGAAGCTGAAAAAATGGTTTTGGAATACATTCAACAGTGGGTTCCAACAGAAAAGTCGGCTCCCTTGGCTGGCAATAGCATTGGCACCGACCGCATGTTCTTGAATCGCTACATGCCAATTCTCGATAACTTCTTGCACTATCGAAACATTGATGTTTCGAGCATCAAAGAACTTACTCGCCGGTGGTTTCCAACGGTGTATTTCAAAGTGCCTAAAAAAGATTCCGGGCACCGTGCACTCGCTGACATTCTCGAATCGATCAGCGAGTTGCGCTTCTATCGCAAAGTTGTGTTTGTCGAATCAGCGCTAAGCAATCACGAAATCGACCTTGCAATCGAGTCTTTGGGCAAATAAGGCTCATTGACGCTGACATGGGTTGGCTATTCTGCTAAACTTTTCAAGTTGCTTGGCACACCAAGGCCTTGCATGATCGAGAAATCGATCGATGGTGGGTATAGCTCAGCTGGTAGAGCATCTGGTTGTGGTCCAGAGGGCCGCGGGTTCAAGTCCCGTTACTCACCCGAGCGTTCAGCGTGGCGGCAAAGTAAATCGACGACAGTCGATTTACGCCGACACGGTGCGCGAGACCACCGAAGGTGTCGCAAAACTGTCGGAAGCCGAAGGTGTCGCAAGAACTTCTGAGCCGAAGGCGCCGCGCAAATTCAAAAAGACCTCCCTTTCGGGAGGTCTTTTGCTTTAACTTGAGCGCCGAAAGGCGCCACAATTAGCTTTGGTTGGCTCGTTCGATGATTAGCTCGCGCACGCGACCAGCGTCGGCTGAACCTTTCATGGCTTGCATAACTGCACCGATGACTGCGCCGGCAGCCTGCAGTTTGCCTTCGCGAATTTTTTCAAGCACGTCAGGCTGACTGGCCAGAGCTGCGTCGATGGCGGCTAGCAGCGCCCCGTCGTCACTAACCACTTCGAGGCCTCGAGCTGCAACAACTTCAGCCGGCGAGCCTTCGCCTGCGAGCACATAGGTGAGAACTTCGCGGCCTAGTCGGTCGTTGATTTTGCCGGCTTCAATGAGGCTAGCAAGTTCAGCAACCTGAACGGCTGTGATGTTTAGCTCTGAAACGTCTTTGTCTTCGCTGTTAGCCAGGCGAGCCAACTCGCCCGTCCACCATTTGCGTGCAGCTTGAGGTTTTGCCCCAGCTTCGACAGTTTCAACCAACTGGTCGAGCAGCCCAGCGTTTACGACATCGCGAAACTCTAGGTCGCTGAATGCCCATTCGTCTTGTAGGCGACGGCGGCGCAGTGCCGGGTTTTCTGGCAACGTGGCGCGAATCGACTCGATCCATTCAACGCTTGGTTGAACTGGCACTAGGTCTGGCTCAGGAAAATAGCGGTAGTCGTCAGCATCTGACTTTGGGCGACCAGAGCTAGTTGCGCCTTTGTCTTCGTGCCAGTGACGGGTTTCTTGGGTGATGGTGCCACCATTTGCAAGTATGTGTGCTTGGCGCTGAATTTCGTAGCGAACTGCTCGTTCGATTGAGCGCAACGAGTTGACGTTCTTGGTTTCGGTGCGGGTTCCTAGCTTTGTTTCGCCGTGTGGGCGCAGTGAAACGTTGGCGTCGCAACGCACGTTTCCGCGTTCCATTCGAGCGTCAGAGACGTTCATTGCTTTTACCATTTCGCGAATTAAACGAACATAAGCTGCAGCTAGCTCGGGAGCCTCTGCTCCAGCGCCATAAACAACCTTGGTTACGATTTCGACTAGTGGAACTCCAGCGCGGTTGTAGTCAACGAGGGAATACTCTGCACCCTGAATTCGGCCGGTGTTACCACCAATGTGAGTGAGCTTGCCCGCATCTTCTTCCATGTGGGCACGTTCTATTTCAACGGTGAACTTGTTGCCACTTGGAACCTCAACCTCGATTGAGCCTTCGAATGCAATCGGCTCATCATATTGCGAGGTTTGAAAGTTCTTGGCTAGGTCAGGGTAGAAATAGTTTTTGCGAGCAAATCGACCGTTTGGCGCAATCTGACAACCGAGGGCAAGGCCGATGGCAATGCTTGACTCAACAGCTTTTTTGTTGACCGCTGGTAGTGATCCCGGCAAGCCGATGCAGATCGGGCAAACGTTGGTGTTTGGCTCATCGCCGAAAACGTTGGCGCAGCCGCAGAACATTTTGGTGTTGGTGTTTAGTTCAACGTGAACTTCAAGGCCGATAACAACCTCGAATTGTTCGAGGGCTTTCTCGTAGTTCATTAATTCTGGCTTAGCCATTAGAAACCACCCTTTGCAATAAGGTCGTGAAGGTCAGGTGCTTGGCTCATCATGTTGTGACCCCAAGCAGTTTCTTGAAGAGCCTCTAGAGCCGCGCCAACGTGGTACAAACGGGCATCTTCGCGCGCCGGCGCCAAGAACTGAATGCCCACAGGCAAACCGTCTTCGCTAGCAACGCCGTTCGGAATCGAAATGCCTGGAATTCCCGCGAGGTTGGCGGGAATCGTCGCAATGTCGTTTAGATACATAGCTAGCGGATCTTCAACTTTTTCGCCCAACTTGAATGCTGTAGTTGGAGCTGTTGGCGACACTAGAACGTCAGCTTTCTCAAACGCAGCCGCAAAATCGCGCTGAATAAGGGTTCGCACTTTTTGAGCACTGCCATAGTAAGCGTCGTAGTAACCGCTTGAAAGTGCATAGGTGCCCAGAATGATGCGGCGCTTGACCTCAGGGCCGAAGCCGGCCTCGCGCGTAGCTGCCATGACTCGTTCAATGGTTGGGTTGCCCTCGGGAGCAACGCGCATTCCAAAACGAACTGAGGCGAACTTACCAAGGTTTGACGATGCGTCTGCCGGCAGAAGCAGGTAAAAAGCGGCAATGGCGTATTCAAAGCTTGGGCAAGAAACCA
>CAIYTL010000009.1 GCA_903929105.1 uncultured Micrococcales bacterium
AGCGCTTGCCGTAATTTGGGCTAGTCAAAAAGCACAAACCCGCTCTAGGGCGATTTCAGCTGGAGTGCTGTTAGGCGGCATTTTAGGCAAACTGATTGACCGAGTTAGCCGCGAGCCGGGGTTTCAAAACGGCCACGTGATCGACTTTATTTCGTTGCCGCTGAACTTTGCCATTTTTAATCTCGCTGACAGCGCCATTGTTGTGGTCGCAGTGATCACGGTGGTGCGCATCATGCGCGGCGATCGATTAGGCAAATGACCTCGGCCAACGAAAGTCGCTACGTGCCGGTACCTCCGGGCATTTCAGGGGAGCGCGCTGATGCCGGTCTTGCTAAATTGCTTGGCCTGTCGAGGGCCGCAGCTGCCGAAATGCTCTTGCAAGGTTTGGTTACCCAAAATGGCAAAACCTTAAGCAAATCAGACAAGCTCGTGGTTGACGCCATGCTCAGCATTGAGATGCCCGAGGTCAAGAACCGGTTAGAAATTCACGCCGACCACGTCGAAGGTTTCGGCATTGTTTTTCAAGACGATGACATTGTGGTTGTCGACAAACCTGCGGGCGTGGCAGCTCACCCTTCTGTGGGGTGGGATGGCCCAACTGTGCCAGGTGCGCTACTTGCGTTGGGAATACAGATTTCTACCTCCGGGGCGGCCGAACGTCAAGGCATCGTGCAGCGGCTCGACGTGGGCACCAGCGGGTTAATGGTTTTGGCCAAAAGTGAGCTCGCATATTCTCGCCTCAAGCAAGCATTTCGCGACCGCACTGTGCACAAGATTTATCACGCCATTATTCAAGGCCACCCCGACCCCTCGGCGGGCACGTTTGACGCGCCAATTGGGCGGCATCCGAAAGCAGAATTTAAATTCGCCGTTATGCAAGACGGCAAGCCTTCGGTTACGCACTACAAAACCCTTGAAGCTTTTCGCTCAGCAACCTTGGTTGAAGTCAACCTTGAGACCGGGCGCACACACCAAATTCGCGTGCATTTCTCGGCGTTCAAACACCCCCTCGCCGGCGACACAATGTATGGCGCCGACCCGATGCTGGCTGCAAAACTTGGGCTAGACCGCCAGTGGTTGCACGCCACCG
The DNA here is from genome assembly GCA_903929105.1 of uncultured Micrococcales bacterium. GTDB lineage: Bacteria > Actinomycetota > Actinomycetes > Actinomycetales > Microbacteriaceae > Rhodoluna. The sequence goes on from CAIYTL010000009.1 coordinate 1,091, forward strand.
AATTGAGCTTCACACACCCCACCACTGGCGAAATTGTTACTTTTCACAGCGAATACACGCCTGAGTTGGTGCACGCGCTCGAGGTGCTTCGGGGCTAGTGTTTAAGCACCGCCAACCGCTTTCAAGAAAGTCTCAACGCTGTGTCTAAAGACGATTCGTTTGTTCACCTGCATGTGCACACCGAATACAGCATGCTCGACGGTGCGGCGCGCGTTAAACCGCTCATTAAAAAGGCGGTTGATCTTGGAATGCCTGCTATCGGAATCACCGATCACGGCAACAACTTTGGCGCCTATGACTTTTATAGCACTGCTAAAGACAACGGCATCAAGCCGATTATTGGCATCGAAGCTTATCTAACCCCGGGCACGCACCGCAGCGACCGCACCCGTGTGCGTTGGAGTGACGGTGGCGACGACGATGTTTCGGGCAGCGGTTCGTACACCCACATGACGATGTTCGCGCAGAATACCGAAGGCATGTTCAACCTCTTTAGGTTGTCATCGCTGGCGTATCTCGAAGGTTTCTATATGAAACCTCGAATGGACCGCGAACTGCTCGAGAAATATGGCAAAGGAATTATCGCCACCACCGGCTGCGCTTCGGGCGAGATTCAAACCCGAATTCGCCTCGGACAATATGACTTAGCTCTGCAGGCAGCTGCTGACTATCGCGACATTTTCGGCAAAGAAAACTTTTTTGTCGAAATCATGGACCACAACTTGGCTGTGGAACAAAAATCGTGGAATGGCTTGCTGCAACTTTCTAAAGACTTAGATATTCCGCTGGTGGCAACCAATGACCTGCACTACATTTCGGCTTCAGACGCCAAAGCCCACGAAGCTTTGCTGTGCATCGGCTCTGGCTCAACGCTTAGCGATCCAAAACGGTTCAAATTTGATGGCGATGGCTATTACCTAAAAACCGCCGCCGAAATGCGCCACCTATTTCGCGATCATCCAGAGGCTTGCGACAACACGTTGCTGATTGCTGAGCGCTGCGAAGTCGAGTTTCCGACCCGAAATCTCATGCCGCGTTTTCCGGTTCCTGAGGGCCACACCGAAGCTTCTTGGTTCGAAGAAGAAGTCAAGCGCGGCATGAATCGCCGCTACCGCGGTGACATTCCTCAGCGCCAAGCCGAGCAAGCAGCCTATGAAGTTCAAGTCATCAAAGACATGGGTTTTCCGGGCTATTTCTTGGTCGTTGCCGACTTTATTGCTTGGGCTCGCGAGCAGGGCATTCGTGTTGGCCCCGGTC
>CAIYTL010000010.1 GCA_903929105.1 uncultured Micrococcales bacterium
CCGCCGTGCTGTTCTGAGCTTCGTCGAGAATGATGAACGCATCATTTAGAGTGCGCCCGCGCATGTATGCCAACGGCGCAACTTCGATAGTGCCAGAAGCAATGAGCTTAGGAACAGCCTCGGCTTCAAGCATCTCGTGCAGCGCGTCAAAAAGAGGGCGAAGATAAGGGTCGATTTTGTCACTCAAAGATCCCGGAAGAAAACCAAGACGCTCGCCAGCTTCAACTGCAGGGCGGGTGAGAATTATTCGACTCACTTCTTTGCGCTGAAGCGCCTGAACCGCTTTGGCCATAGCAAGGTAGGTTTTGCCAGTGCCGGCTGGGCCAACACCAAAAACTACTGTGTGGCTGTCAATCGCATCAACGTATTCTTTTTGACCCTTGGTCTTGGCGCGAATGGTTTTGCCACGCATGCTCAAGATACTTTGGCCCAAAACGTCGGCAGGTCGCGGTGAACCTTCAGATCGCACCAAATTAGCGCTGCGAGTAATCTCAGCCTCAGTCAGAGAGCTGCCGTTTTGAATTAGTTCGACAAGATTCTCAATCAGCAGAGCAGCCAAACTCACCTCGCCTGACGGTCCACTGACCAACAGCTCGTTGCCTCGCGCCATAACTTCGACCTGAGAAAAGCTAGACTCGAGTGTTTTTAGCAATCTGTCTTCGGTGCCCAACAGAGCCACCATAGGAACTGTTGAAATTGCGATGCGCTGCTGCAAAAAATCGTTCAAACTAGACACTCTTTGGCATTTGGCTTAGCACGTGAGCATGGGCGTGAAAAACAGTCTGCCCTGCGTTCTCGCCAGAGTTGAACAGAAACTTATAAGAACCATCGCTGGTGTGTTCAAGAGCAAGCTGCGAGCCTAGCTTGACAAGGTCGAGCATCGCAGCTTCGCTGTGAGTCGCGAGGTCAGTGATGTCACGGTAATGATTCTTCGGAACCACTAAAAGATGCACGGGCATTTCGGGGTTGATGTCGCGAAAAGCAATGCTGTGCTCAGTTTCACCGAGCAATTCGGTGCCGAAATCTCCAGCAACAATTTTGCAAAACACGCATTCACTCATGGGTTTAGTTTAAACCTTTAGCTCCAAGAACCTGACAGTGCTTGGATCACGGCGATTGCAGCTACCCCAGCCGTTGAAGTTCTCAAAATCTCAACGCCTAAGCGCACTCGATGTGCGCCAGCTGCCTCGAAAGCTTGCAGTTCAGAATCACTGATGCCACCCTCTGGCCCAACTACGAGAGTGAGTTTTCGCGAAACCCCAAAAGTGTTTGCAATTGCGCTTGAAGCGTTCATTTTGTGCAGCACTTGAGGCAAAATCAACTCACCCGTCGGGTCAAGCACCAAGACCATGCCTAAGTCACCGTCAGAGATTCGTTTTGTCAATTGTTTGCTGTCAAGAGGCTGTTGAACCTCGGGATCAAACACCCGCAGTGATTGCTTGGCGGCTTCGGTAACAATCGTCTGCCATCTAGCCACGCCTTTGGCAACCTTCGCGTCGTTCCAAACTGAAATCGAACGGTCTGCCTGCCAAGGAACAAAAGCCATGGCGCCCAGTTCAGTGGCCGCTTGAATCGCGAGTTCGTCCCGGTCACCTTTTGCTAGCGCCTGCACCAAAGTGATATTCAGATTCGGCGGTGTTTCACGAGCTACTGCGCCGATTGAGACTTTCATGGCCTGGCCTTCAATGGCTGCGACCACTCCGCGAAGGCGCAAACCTTCTCCGTCGCTCAGTTGAACAGCTTCGCCAATACGCATTCGCCGCACAGAGATCGCATGCTTAGCGTCAGCTGCATCAACTTGTGCAGTGTCGCCTTCGGCGAAATTCTTAGACTCTGTTGACTTGGCAAGACGAAAAAGCGGTTCGACCATGTTGAAACCTAACTACGAACGCTTGTTTCGACCGAAAAAGCCGGTGGTGTGCTTGGCAAGTTTGATGCCTTCAGATTTACGAAGAGCCGCAAGTTTCTTAAAGAGTTCCTTTTGGTCTTTGTCTAGCTTGGTTGGTGTTTGAACCGCAACGGTAATCTTTAGATCGCCCCGGCCACTGCCGCGCAGGTGATTCACACCCTTGTGGCGAACCGTGATCACTTCACCTGTTTGAATTCCGGGCTCTATAGCAATGTCGAGTTGGCCATCAAAAGTTTCGACCTTGGCGTGCGCGCCCAGAACGGCATCGTGAAGTGGCACCTCAAGCACGCAAGTCAAGTCATCGCCTGAGCGACCAAATATCTCGTGCGGCTTCACGGTGAAATCAATGTGAAGATCGCCGTTAGGGCCGCCTGCCTGACCAACCTCGCCCTGGCCACGAAGCTGCATTCGCAAGCCGTCTTCGACACCTGCGGGAACAGCAAACTCAATCGTGCGACGGGCACGAACTCGACCCTGACCGCGACAACTAACACACGGGTGAGGAATTGTCTGACCATAACCTCGACAACTGCCGCAAGGCGAATTGGTAACCATGTTGCCCATGAGCGTTCTAACTTGACGCTGAATCGAACCACTGCCTCGACAGATATCACAAGTTTCAAACCCAGTGCCCGGCTGTGCGCAAGAACCGTTGCAAGTTTCACAGAGCACAGCAGTGTCAATCTCTTCACTCTTATTGACACCAAAAGTGACTTCTTCGAGAGTTAGCGATACGCGCAGCAGTGCGTCTTCGCCGCGTTCAACTCTTGAGCGTGGGCCACGTTGCCCGCCACCACCAAAGAACGTGTCAAAAATGTCGCCGAATCCATTGAAACCGCCGCCGCCGCCGAAACCGCCCTGGCCGCCGCCCATGTCATAGTTGCGCCTTGAATCAGAGTCACTTAGAACCTCATAGGCGTGAGTAACCAGTTTGATGCGCTCTTGAGCTTCTGGTGCGGGGTTGACA
>CAIYTL010000011.1 GCA_903929105.1 uncultured Micrococcales bacterium
CGTGCCACGGGAATGCTGGTTGAAATCAGTGGTCGCCGCCGAGTTTTTGTGCCGATCGCACGTGTGACATCGATTAGCGCGGGGCAAGTAATCACCACCGGTTTGATTGACCTGCGTCGTTTCACCCAACGCGGTCAAGAAGTTCGCGTAATCGCAGAGATGCTTGGACGCAAAGTTAACCTTCTTGATGGCAGCGGCATTGCCAGCATCGAAGATTTGGCCATTGAACAGAACAAACGTCGCGACTGGATCGTTAGCGACCTCTTCTTGCGTCGCCCGAAAACTTCGGCAAGCCCGTTCGTGCGCGGTGCCACGCTGTTCTCGGCATGGGAGCAAGTGACCGAAGAGGCTAAAGACGCCGAAGGCCAGAGCGCCCAACAACTTATTGCAACCTATAGCGACCTTCGCCCAGCAGACCTTGCAAGCGCCTTGCTTGACCTGCCAGACGAGCGAATGATTGAGGTTGCTGAAGAGCTCGACGATGAGCGCCTTGCAGATGTACTCGAAGAATTGCCCGAAGACGAGCAGATTGACATTATTGCCGAGCTCGACGACGAACGTGCGGCCGAAGTTCTTGACCTGATGGAGCCTGACGACGCGGCCGACCTTATGGCGAACCTGCCAGAGGCCAGAACCGAAGCGATTCTTGAGCTGATGGACGAAGAAGAAGCTGACGATCTTCGCCGACTAATGACCTATGACGAGTTCACCGCCGGTGGTTTGATGACCACCGAACCGATTATTTGTGCGGCTGATGCAACCGTAGCCGAGGCTATGGCGTTGATTCGTCGGGTTGAGGTCGCACCTGCACTGGCGGCATCGGTGTTTGTCACGCTGCCACCATTTGAAACGGTGACCGGCCGCTTTTTAGGTGTGGTTCATTTTCAACGCATGTTGCGTTACCCGCCGCACGAGCGCCTCGGAACCCTGCTTGACACCGAGCTTGAGCCGGTTCACGCTGACACTCACATTTCGGTGCTTCACCGCACCCTGGCTAACTACAACCTGGTCTCGCTGCCCGTGGTTGACGACGAAAATCACCTGATTGGCGTGGTCACTGTTGACGACGTTCTAGACCACCTACTGCCTGAAGACTGGCGCACCGAAGATGAAGTTCCGGTAGCCAAAAAAACTTCGAAACCTGTTGCTAAAACCGCGGCTAAATCGCCGGCAAAGCCAAACGCTCGCACAACCGCCGCTAAACCTGCAACTGCTCGCCCTGCCAACAAAACGACTCGAAACGGAGGTTCTCGTGGCTAAAAATAGCAACCGCCTCGACCGCCCTTTCAGCCGCCGCGACCGCTTTGTGCCAAAGATTGGCATTAACCAAGAAAAGTTTGGTCAAGCTAGCGAAACTTTTGCGCGCGCCATGGGCACCGGCGAGTTTTTGATTTGGATGACCGTATTTGTGGTCGTTTGGCTGCTGTGGAACACCCTGATGCCAAGCGGTTTTCAGTTTGACCCACGCGAACTGAACTTCACCCTTTTGACCATGATTTTGTCGTTGCAGGCTTCGTATGCCGCACCGCTAATCTTGTTGGCGCAGAACCGCCAGGCCGACCGCGAGCGCGTCAAGACTGAGCAAGACCGCCAGCGCGCTGAGCGAAACCTTGCCGACACTGAGTACCTTGCGCGTGAGGTCGTGGCTTTGCGTCAGGCGATTGAAGAGATCGCAACTAAAGACTTTGTGCGCGACGAGATGAAAGACCTGCTGCGCGACTTGCTCACCGAGCTTCGCGCTGAGGCGGGCACTGCGGCAGCAAAACCGGCAACTGGCCGCACCCGTCGCATCGCCAATGACTAGCTCACACGCTGGCCCAACCGCGCTCGAAACTGCTGTTCGGGCTGCTCTTGACACGGTTTTAGACCCTGAACTGCGGCTGCCACTGCCAGAACTAGACATGATTGCTGGGCTCGAGATTGACGCCGATGGCAACGCCAAAGTGAGTGTGAACCTGACAGTTGTTGGTTGCCCGGCCTCGGTGCGAATCGAAAACGAAGTGCGCGCTGCAGTGAACGGTGTTGCCGGCATTACAGGCGTGCAGGTCAATCTTGGGGTGATGACCCCCGAACAGCGCGCGGCGCTGACAACTAAGTTGCGCGCGGGGCGCCCGGCCCGCAGTAACCCCTTCGACGAGAGCACTCTGACCAAAATTTATTTGATCGGCTCTGGCAAAGGTGGTGTTGGCAAGTCTTCGATCACTGCGAACCTGGCCGCCGCACTAGCTGACCAGGGCTTGCGAGTTGGGCTGATTGACGCTGACATTTTTGGTTTTTCGATTCCGGGGCAGCTCGGGGTAACCGACAAGCCAACCCGGGTTGATGATCTGATTTTGCCGCCGGTAGCTTTTGGCATCAAGGTGATTTCGATCGGAATGTTTGTTGAAGGCAACGCCCCGGTGGCTTGGCGTGGGCCAATGCTGCACCGAACAATCAACCAGTTTCTGACCGACGTTTTTTGGGGCGACCTAGACATTTTGCTGGTCGACCTACCCCCTGGCACCGGTGACGTGGCCATTAGCCTAGGTCAACTTTTGCCCACCGCTAAAACCGTAGTGGTCACCACACCTCAACTTGCCGCCAGCGATGTGGCTGAGCGTTCAGCGACGGTCGGCTTGCAAACCGGCCAGAGCGTCTTTGGTGTCATCGAAAATATGGCTTGGCTTGAGCAAGCCGACGGCACCAAACTTGAGATTTTTGGCGCAGGCGGCGGTCAGTTGGTAGCCGATCGTCTTAGCGCGGCAACTGACACGACCGTTCCGCTGCTCGGCCAAATCGGTTTGAGCGTGGCCCTTCGCGAGGGCAGCGACACCGGTGTGCCCGTGGTGCTGGGTAATGCCAACGATGCGGCTTCTAAAGTAATCTTGCAAATCGCTAACACTTTGGCGCGTGACCCTCGCAACTTGGCAGGTCGCAGGCTTAAACTTCAGGTATGACCGAAACCAGCATCAGCCACCTGATCACACACCTTTTAGAGCAAACCAGCGCCTTTGCCGATGGCAGCGAGATTGCCGATGCAAACATCGAGCAGCTCTTGAAGACAGTGCCGACTGTGGCTGTGCTTAACCCTTGGAACAATAAGCGCATTTATGAGTTGCCGCAGCTTAGTGTTGGCCAAGTTGTTGATTCGATTGACTATGCGCGCGAATATCAACCGGTTTGGGCCGGCTTTGCCCCAAGCTCAAGAGCGGCGTTTGCCCTGGCGCTTCATGACTCACTAGTCAAACACGAGAAACAATTGCTCGACTTGTTGCAGTTAGAAACTGGAAAATCGCGACAACACGCATTTGAAGAGTTTGCTGGTTCAGTTGGCTCACTGCGTTACTACGGCAAAACTGCCAGCCACACGCTTCGCCGGCAGCGCACCAAGTCAGGTGTGCCAATCTTGACTCGCTCATATGTTGACTATTCACCGGTCGGAGTTGTGGGTGTAATCACCCCTTGGAACTACCCTTTGGCTCTAGCAATTTTTGACGTGATTCCCGCTCTGCTAGCGGGCAACGCCGTGGTGCAAAAAGTTGACAACCAAACAGCTTTGACAGGTCTGTTCACTCGCGCTTTGGCAATTGAAGCCGGCCTACCCGAAGATGCCTGGACGATTGTTGCTGGCGACGGGGCCGAAGTAGGCAACGCAATAACCGACACCGTTGACTACGTTGCATTTACTGGGTCAACCGTGACTGGCCGCATTGTGGCGGCTCGCGCCGCAACCCGCCTAATCGGGTGCTCGCTCGAACTCGGTGGCAAGAATCCGATGATTATTTTGCCGGGTGCCGATGTGAATCGCGCGGCCGAGATTGCGCTCGCTGGGTCAATGGGAAACACCGGTCAGCTCTGTGTGTCGATTGAACGCGTTTATGTGCCCAACAGTTCAATCGACGA
>CAIYTL010000012.1 GCA_903929105.1 uncultured Micrococcales bacterium
GGGTTTCGTATTGCACCGTTTCGGCGTCGTCGTTAAAAACACGATATTTGCGCTTGATTTTGGTTTCGCCCAAAATTACTCGAAGCGGCTGATGCTCATAAAGACTGCCGTCGGGTTTGCGAGCGGTTAGTTCTGGGTTGTCGACCAAAATCGTGTTGGTGCCAACCAAAATTGCATCAACTTGCGAGCGGCGAAAGTGAGTGTCGGCGCGCGATTGCGGGCCCGAGATCCATTTGCTGGTGCCGTCTTCGGCCGCGCTGCGACCGTCGAGGCTTGAGGCCCACTTCAGCGTCACAAACGGGCGGCCCAAACGATTTGCGGTGAGCCAGACCCGACCCTGCTCTTCGGCTTCTTTGGCCATAACGCCGGCAACAACATCGATGCCCGCGTCAATCAAAGTTTGTGCACCACCAGCCGAAGCCGCGCCAGGGTCGGCAACCGCATAAACAACTTTGCTCACGCCAGCTTTCACAAGTGCTTTGGCGCAAGGCCCGGTTTTGCCAGTGTGGTTGCAGGGCTCAAGAGTCACAACTGCGGTTAGTCCAGCTGCCGAAATGCCTTTTTTTGCCAAGTCTTTGAGAGCTGCAACTTCGGCGTGGTCAGTGCCCGAGCCCATGTGCCAGCCCTCAGCCACAATTTCAAAAGCCTCGTTGATAAGCACCGCACCAACCTGCGGGTTCACGCCAAAAGCTGGCCCGTTCAGGGCAAGCTGAAGCGCCCGACGCATCGGGGCTTTATAGGCGGTAGTTTTTATCGGCATTTCGGGCTTTCGTCGTTTAAATAAACGCGCCACGGGGTGTGCCAACCAAAGCTCGGCGCAAACGACAAAAGTCGCGCAAAGCAAAAGCTAGCGTTCTTCTACCATCCGGACTTTAACCGTCGGTTCTGGAGTTTCACCAGATCAACCGCCAAACCCAATCACCTGTTACCAAGTTCATGTTGCCTTTGCAGGCAGTTTGTCGGGTCGCGGACTATAACCGCCGGTTCAGATTTACACTGACCCCGAAGAACGTTTTGTTGCATTACTTACACTAGTGAAAACCGCCCGCCAGCGCGAGGTATTCCCTTTAGCTGTGAGTGAACTATCAGCTAGCAGGCTGTGAACACATTGCCAGCCAAACGTGAACGAGGTGCCAGCGGCAGGCTGCGGCAATTTCAGTTACTGAGGCACCTGAGCTAAGGGCGAGTTGCAGGAATAAAGCCGACCCGAGCATAAACCGAAGCCAAAGTTTGCTCGGCTAGAGCGTTTGCTTTTTCGGCACCGCTGGCCAAAAGTCGGTCAAGTTCTGCTGGGTCGGCGAGCAACTCGCTGGTTCGCAAACGAATCGGATCGAGTTTGGCAATCACCGCGTCGGCAACTTCAGTCTTGAGGGTTCCATAACCCTGACCCGCTAACCGCGCTTCGATGTTGGCAATGCTTTCGCCAGTGATTGCCGAATAAATGCCTAGCAGGTTTGAAACGCCCGGCTTTAGCTCACGGTCAAAACGAATCGAACCTTCGGTGTCAGTGACAGCACTCTTGATTTTCTTGAGCACGACGGCGCTGTCATCCATGATGTTAATGAGCCCTTTAGGGTCGGCGGCCGATTTAGACATTTTGGCTTCAGGGTTCTGCAAGTCATAAATCTTGGCAGTTTCTTTAAGAATCGTCGCCTCAGGAATCACAAAGGTGTCACCAAAACGCGAGTTGAAACGCAGCGCTAGATCACGAGTTAGCTCAAGGTGCTGACGTTGGTCTTCGCCAACCGGCACAACCTTAGGCTGATAAAGCAAAATGTCAGCGGCTTGCAAAATGGGATACGTGAAAAGACCCACCGAAGCACCTTCGGCGCCACCCTTTTGAGTCTTGTCTTTGAACTGGGTCATGCGACCAGCCTCGCCAAAACCGGTGATGCAGTTCAACACCCAAGCCAGCTGCGCGTGGGCTGGAACATGCGATTGCACAAAAAGAGCAGACTTTGAAACATCGATGCCGGCAGCCAAATATTGGGCAGCGGTCAAGCGGGTGTTGGCTCGCAGCGCCTCAGGATCTTGCGGCAAGGTGATAGCGTGCAGGTCAACCACCATGAAATATGCGTTGTAGTCGGCTTGCATTGCAGCCCAGTTAACCAAGGCGCCAAGGTAGTTGCCAAGGTGTAGCGAGCCAGCCGAGGGCTGCATTCCGCTAAGCAGGTTGGGCTTGCCATTTGCGTTGGTGATCGGGTTCACGCTTGAAGTTTTAGGCGCGGTGCTGCCTGCACTGGCGTTAGAGGTCGAAGTCATGAGGTCAATTCTAAAAGGTGAGCCGAAAACTAGAGGCTGTAATCGACTTGAACGGGGGAGTGGTCGGTGAAACGGGTGTCATAGCTTGCCGCACGGTGCACCGCGTAGCCGCCAGCTTTGTGAGCCAGCGACGGAGTTGCCAACTGATAGTCGATGCGCCAACCAGCGTCGGTGTCAAAGGCCTGCCCGCGAAACGACCACCAGGTGTATGGCCCGGCGACATCTGGGTGAGCGTCGCGGCCTAGGTCGCGCCAACCCTGTTGCTTCATCAAGATGTCAAAATAGGCTCGCTCTTCGGGCAAGAAACCCGCGTTTTTAAGGTTTCCCTTCCAGTTCTTAATGTCGAGTTCGGTGTGCCCAACATTAAGGTCACCGAGCACCACGGCAAGTGTGCCGCCAGTTGATTCAGCAGTTTGTGAACCAATCAGTTGAGCCATGCGTGCCTGCATTGCCTCGAGAAACTTATATTTTTCGACCTGTTTCGGGGTGTCAACTTCACCCGAATGCACATAGGTGCTGACAACCGTGAGAGTTGCGGTGCCGTTAGAAGAAGCAAAGCTAAAGTCAGCTTCAAGCCAGCGACCGGCAGAGTCGAACTCGTCAGGCCCGAGCGTGGTGCGGCTGGCCACCGCCGGCCAAGCGCTCACGATGGCAACGCCAGCTCGACCTTTAGCGCTGGCTGGGTCATGCAAAATGTGCCACTGACCACTCGGTGAACTGCTTTGAACTTCTGAGAACAAATCGGCAAGATCAGCATCGGCCGCACGCACCTCTTGCAGCGCCAAAATATGAGGCTTAGCGCCCGCTAGCCATTCGGCCATGCCCTTGCGAAACGCGGCCCGAACACCATTGACGTTTAGAGTAACGACCCTTAGCGGCTCGGTCAGCGAAACAGCGGGGGCAGCGCCCAGGGGCGAATTTACAACGATGGCATTCTGGGTCATGGCTCAAGTTTATTCGGGCTCTACAATTGGTGCGTGGCAGAGCGAGTCTTAGTTGGTGCCGGCGTTGGTGCCGGTGTCGCCATTGGCACAACTTTTTATTTGCCAACTGCCTCATATCACCTGTCTCAAAGTGGCAGCATGCAAGATCCTCGACGAATGTTTTTTTCGGCGGCAAGGGCTGCAGTTGCCGAGGTGGCGCGCGAACTCGAAGCCGACGCCGAGAAAACTACGGGCGATAGTCAAAACATTCTTTATGCACTCGCCGGCATTTTGACCGACCCAGAGCTTGCCGGAGTTTTGAAAGATTACTTTGCCGAGGGCGCGGCTCCTGAGCAAGCCATTCGAGGCGCTTTCTCGCAGTTCTCGCGAAAGTTGCTCAAGTTGGGCGGTTATTTCGGTGAACGCGCAGCTGACCTTGATGACCTTGCAGAACGTGTCATTCGCCAACTCGGGGGTGTGCTCGACTCTGTGGAGCTGCCAAGTTCGCCATTTATTTTGATCACCGACAACCTCTCGCCAATGATTGCCAACAAGCTTGACCCCAGCCTTTGCCTCGGAGTCATTACAGCCAGTGGCGGGGCTACCTCTCACGCCGCAATCATTCTTAAGTCAGCGCGAGTGCCCGTGGTAGCCGGTGTTTATGATGCAACAAGTGTTGCTAACGGAACCCGAGTTGTGCTCGACGCCAGCTCAGGTCAAATTTTTGTAAAACCAGACGCTATCGAGATCGAACGCTACTCTTTGGTGGCTGAAGCGAACACAACGGCCATTCAGATCATTGCCGAAAAAGCGCTGAAACCTTTGCCGGTGAGAGTAATGGCAAACCTTGGCTCGAGCACCGAGAGCGCCGCTGCTGTTGAGGCAGGCGCCGACGGCGTTGGCCTGCTTCGCACCGAACTGCTCTTTTTAGGCGCTGAAACCCCGCCGTCGCTGCAAGACCAAATGTTTGAATACAGCAAGATTTTTTCTCGTTTCGCTGGTGAACGTGTGTTGGCCCGATTGCTCGACGTTGATGTCGACAAGCCGTTGCCGTTTATGCAGAATTCGGGCGATGGCAAATATGCTGGCCGAGGCTTGACCGCTCTATTGGCCAACCCAGAGATTCTTCGCGAGCAGCTGCGAGCACTTTCGCAAGCCCAAGGTTATTACCCGCGCACTGAACTTTGGATCATGGCACCGATGGTTACCAGCGCAACTCAGGCTAGGCAGTTTCTAGACTTTGCTGCTGAGGTCGGTTTAGTCGGCGGCGATCACCCGATAAAACTCGGCGTGATGATTGAGGTTCCCGAGGTGTTAGTCGAAGCTGAGCTCACATTAATTTTGCGCATGTGCGATTTTGTCAGCATCGGAACCAATGACCTTACGCACTATATTTTGCAGGATTACCAGCCGGTCAATGAAGCGGGTCGCCTGTTGAATCAAGAACATTCACGGCGCACCTTGAGCCTCGAGGTAGACAGCCCTTATGAGGCACTGATTTTTAGCCAGGTGCGACGAGTTATTGAGGCCGCGAAACTGGTTGGCAAACCGGTTGGTGTGTGCGGCGAAATGGCTGCCGATGCTAGAGCTTCAACCCAGTTCATCAAGTGGGGCGTTGACAGTTTGTCGGTTGCGCCAGCGCTCATCGCACCGCTTCGAGCAGCACTCTCAAGCGCCCTCTAAACGAGATCAGGGCCTTGGTTTAGGCGCGACCGCGCAGAATCGCCTGCTTGACTTCAGCAACCGCACGAGTCACCTGAATGCCGCGAGGGCAGGCCTCGGTGCAGTTGAAGGTGGTGCGGCAGCGCCAAACACCCTCTTTGTCGTTCAAAATGTCGAGGCGAACTTCGGCGCCTTCGTCACGTGAGTCAAAGATAAAGCGGTGAGCGTTGACGATTGCGGCAGGGCCGAAGTATTGACCGTCGGTCCAGAAAACTGGGCAGCTGGTGGTGCAGGCTGCACACAAAATGCACTTAGTGGTGTCATCGAAACGGGCGCGCTGTTCGGCGCTTTGTAGGCGTTCTTTTTCTGGCTTGTCGTTTGCGATCAAGAACGGCTTGATGTCGCGATAAGCCTGATAGAACGGGTTCATGTCAACAACGAGGTCTTTTTCAACCTCGAGGCCCTTGATTGGTTCGACGGTGATTGGCTCGTTGATGTTTAGGTCTTTAATCAGGGTCTTGCAAGCTAGACGGTTGCGGCCGTTGATTCGCATTGCGTCTGAGCCACAAACACCGTGGGCGCAGCTGCGACGGAACGTTAGCGAACCATCGTGTTCCCACTTGATTTTGTGCAAAGCGTCAAGCACACGGTCGGTGCCATACATGGTGACGTGAAAGTCTTGCCAGGTCGACTCTTCGCTAACCTCAGGGTTGAAGCGACGAACGCGAATGGTTACGTCAAAGCTCGGAATAACGCCGATTTCAACAGGTGCTTCGGTGGTTGCAGTTGCCATTAGTACTTACGCTCCATTGGCTGGTAGTTGGTGATGGTGACGGGCTTCCAGCCAATCGTGATGTTGTCAGCAGCTTTTTCGCTGACCTTGTCTGCCTTGTAGGCCATCGAGTGAACCATGAATTTTTCGTCGTTGCGAGTTTCAAAGTCTTCTCTAAAGTGACCGCCGCGGCTTTCACGGCGCTCGCGCGCGGTGTAGGCCAAAACCTCAGCTAGGTCGAGCAAGAATCCGAGCTCAATTGCCTCAAGTAGGTCAGTGTTGAAGCGCTCGCCCTGGTCTTGAATCGAGATGTTCTGGTAACGCGCGCGAAGTTCAACGATCTTGTCTAGCGCTTCGTTCAAGGTTTCTTCGGTGCGATAAACCTGAGCGTTTTTATCCATGGTGTCTTGAAGTTCTTTGCGCAAGACGGCGACTTTTTCGGTGCCCTTTGAGTTGCGAACGGCTTGAATCAAAGCAATCACTTCGTCGGTTGCGCCCTCGGGTAGCGGCACCTGAGTGGCAGTCTTAGCGAACTCAACTGCATAGTTGCCGGCACGCTTGCCGAACACGTTAATGTCAAGCAGCGAGTTGGTTCCCAAGCGGTTTGCACCGTGCACCGAAACGCATGCGCACTCACCGGCAGCATAAAGGCCCGGAACAACGGTGTCGTTGTCGCTCAAAACCTCAGCCTTGATGTTGGTTGGAATGCCACCCATTGCGTAGTGCGCGGTTGGGAACACCGGCACCGGCTCGGTGTAAGGCTCTACGCCGAGGTAGGTGCGAGCAAACTCGGTGATGTCTGGCAGCTTGGCGTCAATCACGGCCGGTGGCAGGTGAGTGAGGTCGAGCAAAACGTAGTCTTTGTGTGGGCCAGCGCCGCGGCCCTCGCGAACTTCGTTGGCCATAGCGCGAGCCACCATGTCACGCGGCGCAAGGTCTTTGATGGTTGGCGCGTAACGCTCCATGAAGCGTTCGCCAGAAGCGTTGCGCAAAATGCCACCTTCACCGCGGGCAGCTTCTGAAAGCAGAATGCCCAGGCCAGCTAGGCCGGTTGGGTGAAACTGATAGAACTCCATGTCTTCTAGCGGCAAACCTTTGCGCCAGATGATTCCAACACCATCACCGGTGAGGGTGTGAGCGTTTGATGTGGTCTTGAAGATCTTGCCAAAACCACCTGTTGCAAAAATGATTGACTTGCCTTTGAAAACGTGAAGTTCGCCGGTGGCGAGCTCGTATGCAACCACTGCCGACGGACGCTTCTGACCGTCAACCTCAGCCATAACAAGGTCAAGAACATAGAACTCGTTATAAAACTCGATACCCAGCTTTACGCAGTTCTGATACAGGGTCTGAAGAATCATGTGGCCGGTGCGGTCGGCGGCGTAGCAAGAGCGGCGAACCGGAGCTTTGCCGTGGTCGCGAGTGTGGCCACCAAAACGGCGTTGGTCAATCTTGCCGTCAGGCGTGCGGTTGAAAGGCAAACCCATGTTCTCAAGGTCAATAACTGCCTGAACCGACTCTTTTGCCAAAATCTCGGCAGCATCTTGGTCAACTAGGTAGTCGCCACCTTTGACGGTGTCAAAGGTGTGCCATTCCCAAGAGTCTTCTTCAACGTTTGCGAGCGCTGCGGCCATGCCACCCTGTGCCGCGCCGGTGTGTGAGCGGGTTGGGAACAACTTTGAAATCACTGCAGTCTTAGCGTGTGGCCCTGCTTCGATGGCCGCGCGCATGCCAGCGCCACCGGCGCCAACGATTACAACGTCATATTCGTAGGTGTGAACCTTTGGTTGAGCCGTGGTCACTGTTGATTCCTTTGTTTAGAGTCTTGAAAAATTATTTGCCGGTGCAAAGCGACGCAACGTTAGCGCCATCTTTTGCAAGGGTTGCTAATGAGCTTGCGTCGCCGCACGGGGTGAAAGTTGTGAGCGCCAAAATGCCAATCACAATCAGGGTGGCGCAGACGATCCAGAGCAACCAAACCAGAGTGCGGCGAATCCACTCAACCTCGGCATAGTCGTTCACAAGAGTTCGCATGCCATTGGTGCCGTGAATCAGCGCGAGCACGAGCATGGTTACATCCCACACCTGCCAGAACGGCGAAGCCCACTTGCCGGCAACGAAAGCAAAGTTGATCGCGTGAATGCCCTCGCCAACCATTAGGTTCGCAAACAGGTGGCCAAAAATCAGAATGATTAGCAGCACGCCAGAAAGACGCATGTACATCCAGCCGTATTTTTCAAGGTTGAACCCTGGGCGTTTGCGGCTGCGAGGGGTTTCGATAACTACAGACATTTCAAACCTCTTAGATGTGGCTGAACACGTTGATTAGGTGGCGGGGTGCGAAGCCCAAGAAAAGCAAAGCTGCAAGACCGATGACGATCCAGAACATGATGTTCTGAAACTTTGCGCCCTTGCGCCAAAAGTCGATCAAGATGATGCGAATGCCGTTGAGTGAGTGGAACAAAATAGCTGCCACCAGGCCGGTCTCGCCTAGGCCGATGTACCAAGTTTTGTAGGTTGCGATAACGGCGTCATAGCCGGCTGGGTCAATGCGCACCAGTGCGGTGTCTAGCACGTGCACTAGCAAAAAGAAGAAAATTGCAATGCCGGTGATGCGGTGCAAAACCCACGACCACATGCCAACTTTGCCTCTATAAAGTGTTCCTGCGGGCCTATTTGCCACGAAGATCCTCCTCGACCGACTGCCTGTTATCAGCTCTTCAAGTCTAAACCTGCGACAATAGGTGCAACTGCAAAAAGCATTAATCAGAGGCCAAAATTATGAACTCTCAAAGAACTCCAACCGAACGCTTTCACAGTATTATTCCTGCGGGCGGAATTGGCAGCCGACTTTGGCCACTTTCACGCGCTTCGGCACCAAAGTTTTTACATGACCTAACCGGTTCAGGCCAGACCCTGTTGCAAGACACCTGGGACCGCCTAACTCCGATTTCGGGCGAAGATCGCATTTTGGTTGTAACTGGCCAAGCTCACGCAAAAGCAGTGAACGAACAAATCGAAGGTCTGCTGCCGAACAACTTGGTGCTTGAACAGTCGCCAAAAGACTCAACGGCAGCCATTGCGCTCGCCGCAGCTATTTTGATGAAACGCGAGCCAGATGTCATCATCGGTTCTTTTGCAGCCGACCACGTAATTAATGAGTCGACGATTTTTTTGCAGACCGTTCAAGAGGCAATCGAGGTTGCGGCGACGGGCAAGATTGTGACCATCGGCATTCAACCGACTGAACCCTCGGTAGCTTTTGGCTACATCAAAATGGGCGAGAAGCTGGGTGTTGCAGGGGCGCCCTCGGCTCGTGCCGTTGACAGTTTTGTTGAAAAGCCGAATATCGCTAAAGCTCGCAAGTTTGTCGAGAGTGGCAAATATCTGTGGAACGCGGGAATGTTTGTAGCACCGGCGGCCCTGCTGCTCGAGCAGCTGGCTAAGAATGAGCCCGCGCTGCACGCAGACCTAATGCGCATAGCTGACGCTTGGGGCACACCTAATCAAGAAGAAATTCTTGAAGATGTCTGGCCGGGCCTAAAAAAGGTAGCGATCGACTATTCAATTGCAGAGCCAGCTGCCGAAGCCGGTCTGGTAGCAGTTGTTCCAGGCAAGTTCACCTGGCACGATGTTGGCGACTTTGCTGCGATTGCCGAGTTGCAGTCGCAGGGGCGCCGCGGCAATCTTGCGGTTTTGGGCAACGCCAAAGTGTTGGCCGATTCATCCAGCGGAATTTTGGTCAGCGACACCGATCGCCTGATCGCGCTCATCGGTGTTGAAGACATCATCGTGGTTGACACGCCAGACGCGCTTTTGGTTACTACTAAAGAGCACGCCCAGCGAGTGAAGTCATTAGTAGACGCCCTTAAGGCCACCGGTCACAGCGAAGTTTTGTAAATCACCCATCGAGAGGAACCAATCGAATGAAGAAAACGTTTGTCATGGCAGCAGCCCTGTTTGCAACGGCCAGCCTTGCGCTCGCCGGTTGTTCAACTGCGCCAGCCGCTCCAACTGCAACTGCGGCGAACTACAAGGCCTGCATGGTGACCAACTCGGGCAACCTGCAAGACAAGTCTTTTAACCAGTCTTCTTGGCAGGGAGTGCAAAAAGCCGAGGCCGACATTGCAGGGGTTAAAGCAAAAGTCGCCGTTTCGGCTGATGATGCAGCGCTGTTAGCCAACACTCAAGCTTTTGCAACCGAAAAGTGTGATTTTATTTTGACCGTTGGTTGGCAACTAGCGCCGGCAACCGGTGAGGTGGCAACCGCTAACCCAGGCATCAAGTTTGCGATTGTCGACAACCCGCCAGTCGATGCCAACTGGGCGCCATTGACTTTGCCGAACGTCAAACCGATTCTGTTTAGCACCGAGCAGGCAGCTTATTTGGCCGGATACCTCGCGGCCGCCAGCACTAAAACCGGCAAGGTTGCGGCTTTTGGTGGAACCCCCGAGGCTCCCGTCAAGGCGTTTCTTGACGGTTTCTCTGACGGCATTGACAAGTTCAACACTGACAACAATGGTTCGGTTGAGTTGCTCGGCTGGAACAAGGCCAAGCAGACCGGTACGTTCTCGGGTGACTACACCGACATTGCCAAGGGCAAGACTTTGAGCGAACAGTTCATTGCTCAGGGTGCCGACATTATTTTGCCGGTGGCTGGTCAGGTTGGCGAAGGTGCAGGTGCAGCGGCCCTCGAAAAGCCTGGAACATCTGTTATTTGGGTCGACAGCGATGGTTATCTAACCGCGCCGGTGGCTTATAAGCCGATCATGCTCACCTCGATTCAAAAGAACATGACCGATGCGGTTGCCAGCGTTATTGGCGAAGCCCATGACGGCAAGTGGACTAACAGCACGTTTATCGGCACTTTAGCTAACGGTGGCGTCTCGATTGCGCCGCAGCACGACCTAGCCTGGCCAGACGGGGTAGCTGCCAAAATTGATCAGCTAAAAGCCGACATCATTGCGGGCAATATCAAAGTGGTTTCAGCTTCGACACCTAACTAATGACCTTGTGTGCGTTTAGGCACAATAATTCGGATGCTCGCCAACTAGGCGGGCATCCGTTTTTATTTGGTTTGTAACTATTGAGTTAATAAATTGCTCTAACGGGTCGTTAGGTGTTCAGCCGAGCTTAAGCTAAAGGCATCACGGGTAGTGAATGGCATTGCCCGGCAATAGGAGGAAAACCGTGAAAAACATTTCGCGCAGTACCGTCGTCAAGGCATTTGCTGGCTCAGCAATCTTGGCCCTTGCACTAACCGGTTGTGCAGCACCAGCTGCCACACCAACCGCAACTCCAATCGACTACAAGGCCTGCATGGTTTCTGACCAGGGCGGCTTCAAAGATGCAAGCTTCAACGAAGAGGCCTACAACGGCTTGACCGAAGCTAAGACCACACTTGGCGTTCAGACCGCTCAGGTTCAGTCACCCGAGAAGGCAGCAGCAGCTGACTTTGTTTCAGGTGTCGGCGCCATGGTTACCGCAAAATGTAACATCATCATCAACGTTGGTTTTGCTCTAGCCGCAGCAACAGCTGATGCAGCCAAGGCAAACCCAGACATCAACTTTGCGTTGATTGACTCGGCTCTTTCAAACCCTGACTACTCACCATTGTCATTGCCAAACGTGAAGCCTTTGCAATATGACACCGCGCAGGCAGCATTCTTGGCCGGTTACCTTGCAGCAGCAACCACCAAAACTGGCAAAGTTGCAACCTTTGGTGGCGCACCGTACCCATCTGTAACCATCTTCATGGATGGCTTCAAGCAGGGCGTTGACTACTACAACACAAACAAGGGTGGCAGCGTTGAGGTTCTTGGTGCTTCTGGCACTGACAGCTCAAAGTGGTCATTCACCGGCGACTTCAGCGACGTTAGCAAGGGTAAGACTTTGAGCGAGCAGTTCATCGCTCAGGGCGCAGACATCATCTTGCCTGTTGCTGGCCCAGTTGGCGATGGCACCGGTCAGGCAACCCTTGAGCACCCAGGCACCTACGTTATTGGTGTTGACAGTGACTGGTACAACATTCCAGCTCACGCTGCTTACAAGGCAAACATCTTGACCTCGATCGAGAAGCACATGTCTAAAGCAGTTGTTGACGTAATTCAGTCTGGCGTTGACGGCACCTTCACCGGTGGCGACGCTAACCAGTACGTTGGCACACTAGAGAACGGTGGCGTTGCAATCGCTGCCCAGCACGACGTTGTCTACCCAGACGGCATTCAGGCTGACCTAGATGCCCTACAGGCCAAGATCATCTCGGGTGACGTTAAAGTCACCTCGATCTACAACCAGTAGTAATCACCTTGTTTGAGAGCCGGGGGTCGCGAGACCTCCGGCTTTCAACATTTTTAATAAACAACAGTCTTAGACTTCAAATAAGGGTTTCTAACCTTTTTGACTATTGAGTAGGCAGAGCAATGAAGCTTGAACTTCGTGGAATCACCAAACGCTTTGGCTCGCTCGTTGCGAACGAAAACGTTTCGCTAACTGTGCAGCCCGGTGAGATTCACTGTTTGCTGGGCGAAAACGGCGCCGGCAAATCTACCTTGATGAACGTGCTTTATGGTTTGTATCAAGCCGATGGCGGCGAGATTTTGCTTGACGACAAAGTGGTCAAGTTTTCGGGCCCGGGCGATGCAATGGCTGCCGGCATTGGAATGGTTCACCAGCACTTCATGCTGATTCCAGTTTTCACGGTGGCTGAGAATGTGATTTTGGGGCACGAGCCGACCAAGTTAGGCGGCGTGCTAGACATGGCTGCCGCTCGCGTTAAAGTTCGCGAGATCTCAGATCAGTTTGGCTTTGACCTTGACCCCGACGCGATTGTTGGCGATTTGCCGGTTGGTGTTCAGCAGCGCGTTGAAATTGTAAAAGCGCTGATTAGCAACGCCCAGATTTTGATTTTTGATGAACCAACAGCGGTTCTGACGCCTCAAGAAACCGATGAGCTCATGGCCATCATGAAGGCGCTGCGAGAGCGCGGCACCGCAATTGTTTTTATTACTCACAAGCTGCGTGAGGTCAAAGAGGTCGCAGACAAAATCACTGTGTTGCGACTTGGCAAAGTTGTTGGCGAGGCCTCGCCCGATGAATCTGCCAGCGAGCTGGCCAGCATGATGGTTGGCCGTGAGGTTGACCTAGAAATAGTCAAAGAGCCTGCCAAGCTCGGCGCAGCGAGTTTTGTGGTCTCTGGGTTGAGTGCAATCAGCCACAATGGTGCAAAGGTGCTCGACGACGTCAGTTTTGAGATTCATCAGGGTGAAATTCTGGTGATCGCCGGTGTTCAGGGCAACGGTCAAACTGAGCTAACCGAGGCGATTCTGGGTTTGCAAAACAAAGCAACTGGCTCGATCAAGCTAAATGGCGAAGAGCTTTTGGGCAAACGCGTCAAGCAAGTTCTTGACCTGGGCGTTGGCTTTGTTCCCGAAGACCGCACCGAAGATGGTTTGGTCGCTGACTTCACCATTGCCGAAAACCTCATGCTTGACCGCGCCGATCGCAAGCCTTTCGTAGCCGGACTCAACCTGCGCCTAGCTTTTTTGCGTGAGTTCGCAACCAAACTGGTTAAGCAATATGATGTGCGCACGCAAAGCATTGAAACTAAGGCGGGCAAGCTCTCGGGAGGCAACCAGCAGAAGGTTGTTTTGGCTCGCGAACTTTCACGCGACCTAAAACTTTTTGTGGCATCTCAGCCAACCCGAGGTCTTGATGTGGGTTCGATTGAGTTTGTTCACGAACAGATTGTGAAGACTCGCAACTCTGGTTTGCCGGTATTGATTGTGGCCACCGAGCTCGACGAGGCAGTGCAACTGGGTGATCGCATTGCTGTGATGTATCGAGGCAAAATCGTTGGCATAGTGCCTTCGACTACTCCTCGTGAAGTGTTAGGTCAGATGATGGCAGGAATCAGCGCATGAGCGAGAAATTGAAATCAACCAAACCGGCCGTTTCGGTGGCACCCGCCGATAGCGCTGAATCTTCGAACAATCGTTTCGCTGGTTTTGCACGTGACCTGGTTACGGGCAACGCCTTGATTCCTGTGCTCGCGGTTTTAGCTTCGTTTCTAGTCGGCGGCATTTTGATTGCGTTTTCAGATGAAAGCGTTCAAACCGCATCGGCTTATTTCTTTGCAAGACCGGGCGACACTTTTCAGGCGATCGGTCAGGCCGTGTTCGGTGCCTACGACGCATTGTTCAGAGGCTCGATTTATAACTACCAGGCCGGCACTTTTAGCGAAGGAATTCTTTCGCTAACTCAAACCCTTGCTTATGCAACGCCAATCACCATTGCCGGCCTAGGCCTTGCGGTGGCTTTTCGTTCAGGCCTTTTCAACATCGGTGGCACCGGCCAGATTATTGCCGGTGCAGTCGGTTCAACCATCATCGCCCTTTATGTGCCAATCTGGCCTGGCCCACTGCACTTCTTGGTAGCTGTGCTGGCCGGAATTTTGGGCGGAGCAATATTCGGCGGATTCGTCGGGTTCCTTAAAGCGACTACCGGCGCTAACGAAGTTATCGTCACGATCATGTTCAACTATGTGGCTGCTTTTGCCCTGCACTATTCGCTAACCACATGGTTAAAAGCGCCTCTTGCTGTGAACCCACAGTCAAGCCCGGTGCCAAACGACGCGCTCTACCCGCTGTTGGCCGGCGATGCCTACCCGCTGCACGCGGGCTTTATTGTGATGCTGCTTGCGGTGGCTGCCGTGTGGTGGCTCATGAATCGCTCGTCGGTGGGCTTTCACTTTAAAGCTCTGGGGCACAACCCGAGTGCTTCAAAAGTTGCGGGCATCAACATCAACCGCACCTACTTTATGGTCATGGCAGTTTCGGGTGCACTGGCAGGTCTTGCCGGAACGTCTCAGATTCTTGGCACTGAAAAATATTTAGGCACCGGAGTGGCAGCAACCTATGGCTTTGATGCAATCACGGTTGCCCTGCTGGGTCGTTCAAACCCGATAGGTGTGTTGGCTGCCGGTCTGTTGTTTGGTGGCTTGCGCGCTGGTGCAGTGACCATGCAGGCTAATCAGAATGTGCCGATCGACATTGTTTATGTTGTTCAGTCGATGATTGTGTTGTTTATTGCCGCACCGCCTCTGGTGCGCTCGATGTTCTTTATGCCTAAACAAAAGGAGGCACGCGCATGAAAGCCTTGAAACTCGGCGCAATTCGCGTTCCGATAATTTTGTCGGTGCTAACGCTAATCACTTTTTGGCTGGCTTTGGCTGCACCTGGCGGAATCACCACTATTCAGATCAACAGCAACGCCACTTCGACCGGCGCAGCTGGTGAGGCTTTCAGGTTTGCGAACATAACTGCCATCACCGCACAGAGCGCCTGGATCAGTTTTGGGTTAACCGCACTCGTAACAGCGTTGGCTTGGTGGTTTGCAATCACAGCGCGCAAACCGTCGCGGTGGCTAAGCATTGGTTTTGGAGCGATTTTTGTTTTCAACATTCTGATTTCGCTATTCAATGGCCAAACCATGACAATCACAGCTTTGCTGCACGGCTCACTTTCGTTGGCTGTGCCACTTGTTTTTGGCTCGCTTGCTGGCGTTTTGAGCGAGCGCGTTGGCTTGGTAAACATTGCTATTGAAGGTCAGTTGCTGGCCGGTGCTTTTGTTTCGGCGATGGTAGCAACCCTTGCTCACAACCCTTGGGTTGGCCTGATCGGCGCAATGGTCGGCGGTGCTCTAGTTTCGTGGCTATTGGCGGTGTTTGCGATTCGCTACGTGGTTGACCAAATCATTATTGGTGTGGTTCTAAACGTGCTCATAGTTGGCCTAACAAACTTTATGTTCAGCACATTTATGTCTTCGAACCAAGAACTCTTCAACTCGCCACCGCGAATGCCGTCGATCGACGTGCCCGGGCTTTCGCAGATTCCGGTGCTCGGGCCGGTGTTGTTCAGCCAAAGCCCAATCGTTTATCTGATGTATTTCGCGGTTGCCGGTGTGTGGTTTGCCCTCTATAAAACACGCTGGGGCCTTCGCCTTCGTGCCGTTGGTGAATACCCGAAAGCTGCTGACACCGTGGGCATCAAAGTTTATGCAACTCGCTATCGCAGTGTGATGATCGGTGGCGCGCTAGCCGGCCTTGGCGGCGCCTTCTTTACCCTTGGACAATCTTTGGCTTTCGGCAAAGAGATGACTAACGGCGCGGGTTACATCGCTCTGGCAGCGCTGATATTTGGCCGATGGAATCCGGTTTATGCGGCCTTTGCCGGCTTGCTATTTGGGTTCGCCGAAAACCTTCAATACAGTTTGTCAACGGTGGGCTCGAATGTTCCGAGCGACTTTTTGTTGATGCTGCCTTATGTTTTGACCGTGGTTTTGGTGGCCGGTTTGGTTGGCAAAGTCACTGGCCCAGCTGCTGCTGGCAAAGCCTACATAAAGAGTTAGGTGGCGATTTTTATGGCAGAAATTAACTGGGATGCCCTTCGGGCCGCAGCCAGCGAAGCAATGCTCAAGTCTTATTCGCCCTATAGCAACTTTGCGGTTGGTGCGGCAGCTTTGACGGCCGATGGTCGCGTGGTCGCCGGTTGCAACATTGAGAACGCAAGTTATGGTGTGACTCTTTGTGCCGAATGCTCGTTGGTGAGTGACTTGTTTCGCACCGGTGGTGGCAGGTTGGTTGCATTCACCTGTGTTGACAAGTCGAACAACATTTTGATGCCTTGCGGTCGTTGCCGCCAGCTGCTTTTTGAGCATTCAGCGCCGGGCATGCTACTTGAGACTGTCTCGGGCATTCGCACGATAGAACAGGTTTTGCCTGATGCTTTTGGGCGAAGTGACTTGGCTAACCGCGGCGGCAACGCTGGCGATGTTTTGATCGAAGGGCAGTAGCTGTGGCAACTTTTAACGCCGTAGAACTGATTATTGCCAAGCGCGAGCGCGGCGAACTCAGCACCGAGGCCATCAACTGGCTGGTTCAAAACTATGTTTCTGGTGTGGTTGCTGACGAGCAAATGTCGGCTATGGCCATGGCAATCTTGCTGAACGGAATGAACCGCCGCGAGATTCACGACCTAACCACGGCAATGATTGCATCGGGCGAACGACTCGATTTTGCCGCCCTGCCTTGGCCAACTGCCGACAAGCATTCAACCGGTGGCGTGGGCGACAAAATCACTCTGCCTCTGGCACCACTTGTGGCCAGTTTTGGCGTGGCCGTGCCGCAGCTTTCGGGTCGAGGCCTTGGTCACACTGGCGGCACCCTAGACAAGCTTGAAGCTATTAGTGGCTGGCGTGCGGCGCTAAGCAACGACGAAATGCACCGCCAACTAGCTGAGGTTGGGGCGGTGATTTGCGCTGCGGGCACTGGCCTTGCGCCGGCCGACCGCAAACTTTATGCCCTGCGCGATGTCACAGGCACAGTTGAGTCGATTGCGTTGATTGCCAGCTCGATCATGAGCAAAAAGATTGCCGAAGGCACAGGCTCGCTAGTGCTAGACGTAAAAGTTGGCACCGGTGCTTTTATGAAAACCGCTGAGCGGGCTCGCGAGTTGGCGCAAACTTTGGTGGCGCTTGGCCAAGATGCGGGCGTTAAAACCACCGCGCTGCTAACCGATATGAATACTCCTCTCGGCCTAAAAATTGGCAACACTCTTGAGGTTGAAGAGTCAATCGAGGTTTTGCAGGGCGGTGGCCCAGCCGACGTGGTTGAGTTGACCGTTGAACTGGCCGCTGAAATGCTTCGACTCGCAGGCCACGGCGATGTCGACGTTCAAGCCAACCTGAAAAACGGCAAAGCTCACGACAAGTGGGTGCAGATGATTCAGGCCCAAGGCGGCGACCTCAGCGTGCCGTTGCCTCAGGCGCGCGAAAGCCACGTTGTTGTGGCTGCGTCGTCTGGCTATCTAAACCGCTTGGATGCCCTGCAGGTTGGTGTGGCAGCTTGGCGTTTGGGCGCCGGTCGTGCGCGCAAAGAAGACGCTGTTCAGTTTGGCGCGGGAATCACCCTGCACGCCAAACCCGGTCAGGCTGTTGTTGCCGGGCAACCACTGATGACACTATTCACCGACGAAGCATCGCGTTTTGAGGCCGGCCTCGCCGCTCTCGAAGGCGGCTTTGAAATCGGCGCCACCAACGAGCCATTCAA
>CAIYTL010000013.1 GCA_903929105.1 uncultured Micrococcales bacterium
ACTTGGCCAAACCCGAAATGACCGGCGTGACACATCATTCAAGGTGAGCGTGCTGCGGCTGCGCCAGCTCAACATTGCCCAAAGCAGGCGCAACCACAGGTTCATCTAAAGGGCTCTACCAGATCACAACACGGTCAGCAGGGTCAAGCCACATGGCGTCACTCGGCTGAACGTTAAACGCGCTATAGAAAGCATCAACGTTTCGAACAATCTGATTCACTCTGAACTCAGCAGGTGAGTGCGGGTCCGTTGTGAGGCGCTGAATGGCCAGAGCATCGCGGCTCTTGTAACGCCATGCACGTGAATAAGCCAAGAAGAATCGCTGGGCACCGGTGAAGCCGTCGATCACTGGCGACTCGGCGTTGCCAAGTGACATCAGATAGGCACGATAAGCAATGCCCACGCCACCGAGGTCACCGATGTTTTCACCAATGGTGAAAGCACCGTTGACTTTGTGTTCGTCATCGAGCTGCATCGGTGAGAGCGCGTTGTACTGGTCGATCAACTTGCCGGTTCGCTTTTCAAAAGCCGCACGGTCGGCGTCAGTCCACCAGCTTTCAAGTTTGCCATCGCCATCATATTTCGAACCTTGGTCATCAAAGCCGTGACCGATCTCGTGGCCAATCACTGCGCCAATGGCACCAAAGTTAGTGGCCGCGTCAGCGCCGAGCTGAAAGAACGGATGCTGCAAGATAGCGGCAGGGAACACAATTTGGTTGAAACCAGGGTTGTAATAGGCGTTGACCGTTTGCGGTGTCATGAACCATTCGTCGCGGTCAATTGGGCGACCGATTTTGCCCAGCTCGCGGCGAAGAACATATTCCGAAACACGACGCACGTTACCGCACAGGTCGTTAGGGTCGATTTCAAGAGCTGAATAGTCGCGCCATTTCTTTGGGTAGCCGATCTGGGTGTCGAACTTGTCGAGCTTGATGAGCGCCTTAGTTTTGGTTTCTGGCGACATCCATTCCAAATTCGTAATACTTTGGCGATAAGCCTCAATCAACCAGCCAACAAGGTCATCCATTTTGGCTTTTGCTTCGCGCGGGTAGTGGCGTTCAACATAAACCTCGCCAATGGCTTCACCGAGCGAATCTTCAACCAGGCCAACAGCGCGTTTCCATCTGGCTCGAAGTTCTGGTGTGCCGCTTAGCTTTTTGCCATAGAACTCAAAACGTGCGTTCACCAGTTCGTCGTGCAGATAAGGAGCCATTGAGTTAACAACTTTGGTCTTCAACCAAAGCTTGATTACCTCGAGGTTGTCGTTGTTAAAAACCGAGGCTAGGCCTTCGAAGAAACTAGGCATCATCACCACGGTCTCTTCAAGCACGCGCTCATCAAGACCGGCGCCCTTCAACCAGAGGTTCCAGTCAAAGGTAGGGGTCAAGCTCTTTAGGTGGCTAAAAGCGCAAAGGTTGTAGGTTTTCTCAGCATCGCGCGAGTCAACAGTGTTCCAGTGGTGAGTGGCAAGCTGAGTCTCGAAAGCCATGACCTTTTGTGCGGCTGAATCAGCTTCTGCTGGCGAAAGACCTGCGAAGCCAAAAAGCTGTGCCAAAAATGGAATATATGCATCGCGAATTTCGGCATGCTTCGGGTCGCGGTAATACTCTTCGTCAGGCAAGCCCAAACCGCCTTGAAGAAGGTTGAAGATGTACCGATCAGGGTTGCCTGGGTCATTGTCGACATAGCCGCCAAATAGACCGGCAAAACCGTTGGTCTCATATTGACCCAATAGGTGGGTTACGTCGTCGATGGTTCGAACCGATTCGATCAACTTTAGGTCGGCAGCAATCGGTGCAATGCCAAGCTCGTTGGCACGAGCCTCGTCAAGAAAAGCCGAGAACAGGTCGCCAACTTTTTGGCTGGCCCCAGGCTGTGGGTTGAGATC
>CAIYTL010000014.1 GCA_903929105.1 uncultured Micrococcales bacterium
CAGTCACTACAGGCCATGCAGAAATCACGCTTGAGGGGCTTCCCAAACTGAGCGCGAGTATCAAATAGCCAGCTGCAGGAATCAGAACGCCTAACAAGGCGGCGGTGGCAGGCACGAACACCGCCTTGGGGTTTCTAAAAAGCCCCTCGCTGAATTCACTTCGAAGCTCGAAGCCGATCAACACAAAAAATAGTGCCATTCCGAATTGAGACACAAACGGCAGGGCCTGTTGCTTGAAAATTAATGCCCCTGCATCAAGAAAACCGAGATTGAAAGCTGCAAAGCCAACACATGCCGCCAACAGCATAAATGATGCACCGAGTCGTTCATCCCGCAAAAATCTCACGTTCTTATTGTTGCCCAAAACTGCCTGCAAGGCGGCAGATTGGCAAAGGCAACTCAAGGCAGGTTTTACAAACGCGAAACATAACGGGCACCATTCTCGAAACTTTAGTGACCCAAACTAGGCACAGCGCCAAAAACCGGCGTGGTTATTAATTTGAGAGAGGTAGACAAATGGATCAAGGAAACACTGGTTTCGTTTTGATTTCAGCTGCACTTGTTTTGCTCATGACCCCCGGTCTGGCATTCTTCTATGGCGGCATGGTAAAGGCTAAGAGCGTTGTAAGCATGATGATGCTGAGCTTCGGATCGATCGGCCTTGTTGGAGTGCTTTGGGTTATTTATGGTTACGCGATTTCGTTCTCGAACGCTGGCGTAGGTGACTTCAAGGGTATCGACGGTTGGTTCGGCATCGATGTCAACTCTCTGTTCCTAGACGCTCAGGTCAAGCAGGCAACTGGAGACCCAGCTGCTATGACTTCAGGCCACCCTGATTTAGCGTTCGTAGCCTTCCAAGCTGTTTTCGCGATCATCACCGTAGCGCTAATCTCGGGCGCAATCGCCGACCGCGCGAAGTTCGGTGCATGGATGGTCTTTGCTGGCATCTGGGCAACCCTAATTTATTTTCCAGTCGCAAACTGGGTTTTCAACTTCACCCTTACCGATGGCAAAGTCACCGACGGTGGTTGGATTGTTTACAACCTAGGCGTTCACGACTTCGCTGGTGGAACCGCCGTTCACATCAACGCAGGTGCCGCTGGTCTTGCACTAGCAATCGTTCTTGGCAAGCGCTTTGGTTTTAGCAAGGGCATCACTCAGCCTCACAACGTTCCACTAACCCTTCTGGGTGCTGGCCTATTGTGGTTCGGCTGGTTCGGCTTCAACGCTGGTTCAGAACTTGCTGCTGACGGCATTGCCTCAATCGCTTTCTTGAACACGCTGTCGGCTCCTGCAGCGGCAATGCTCGGATGGTTGATCATCGAGAAAATCAAGCACGGCAAAGCAACTTCGATCGGTGCAGCTTCGGGTGCAGTCGCTGGCCTTGTAGCCATCACACCTGCCTGTGACATTCTTGACCCAGGTTGGGGCCTACTACTTGGCCTTCTTGCCGGAGCGCTTTGTGCTCTTGCCGTTGACCTAAAGTTTGCTCTCGGCTTTGACGACTCGCTAGACGTTGTTGGTATTCACCTTGTCGGTGGTATCTTCGGCACCCTGTTCATCGGTGTATTCGGTCGCGGAATTGGTGTTATCAGCTCAGGCGACTGGCACCAGCTTGGTGCACAGGCACTTGGCGCTGGCGCAGTGCTTGTGTACTCATTCATTGGTGCCTTGGTTATCGGTTTCATCATCGAAAAGACCATGGGATTCCGTGTGAAGGCCGAAGATGAGATCGCCGGCATCGACACCGTTGTTCACGGTGAAGAAGCCTACGCATTCGGCGGCGCACACGTCTAAATCTCTAAAGCGTTCAGAATCTGGGGAGTCACTTCGGTGACTCCCCATTTTTCTTGCTTGTAAACCTATTGTTTCG
>CAIYTL010000015.1 GCA_903929105.1 uncultured Micrococcales bacterium
CCAAGCTACGAGAACCAAATCTTGCTAGGTAAAGCTAACATAGCCGAACCTATTACAAACATTAAATCGACGAGCTGACAAACACTTGATAACCCGCTGAAGGAATGCCTAAGAAGAGTAAACCATTCGGCTGTGACATTTAGTCCCGTGGTTTTGCGCATTGCGCGGCTAAATGATCGCGGCTGTCGCAAGCTCGATTGCCTGGCGAACGGTTTCGGTTCGAATCTGCTCGCGGTCACCTTCAAAGTGAAACTCGCGCACAATTACCCCGCTCGGGCCAACGACAGCTATGAATACTGTGCCGACAGATTTGCCGTCTTGCTCGTTGGGCCCAGCCACGCCGGTGCAAGCCAAGCCCAAGGTTTGCGATGCTTCGACTGCCGCAGCAGTCGAAAGTCGAGTTCGGGCGCCGGCGGCCATTTGCGCGGCAACTTCGGCGTCAACAGCGCCGCGGCGCGAGAGCAGGTTGTGGTCGACACCCAGCAGAGCTGACTTGAGCGCGGTGTCGTAGGCCACGATAGAACCCAATAGAACTTGTGAAGCCCCAGCAACTTCAACGACCGATGCCGAGAGAAGCCCGCCGGTGAGAGATTCACCTATTGCAAGATGCAAACCTTTAGCAGTCAGCGCCGATACCAAGTCGGCAGCCAAAAACTTAGTCATTCGATTTTTGAATCGCGATGGGTCTAGTGTGCGGAACATCTGCACCGACCGGTTCATCATCAGCGTGCTTGGTAGCGGCCACTAGGTATTGCAAACCCGTGTAAATCGTGACGACAAGGGTTAAATAGAGCATTCCGAGCGAGACAGATTTGTACCAGGTTGGCCAAACATAGGTCATCGGCGCCAGTAGCAACCCCACTGTAACTGCTTGAAGCACAGTTTTTAGCTTGCCTCCACCCGATGCGGCGACGATGCGTTTGCGAATAACTGCAAAGCGATAAAAAGTAATGCCAAGTTCGCGCACCAACAGAAGTGCGGTCAGCCACCAGTCAACCGCGCCCAAGGCGCTTAGAGTCACCAGCGCACCGCCGATCAGGGCTTTATCGGCTATCGGGTCAAGAATTTTGCCGAGGTTGGTTACCATTCCGCGTCGTCTGGCTAAATAACCGTCAAGACCGTCAGTCGAGATGGCCACTACAAAAACTGCCAAAGCTATCCAACGATTTGTCGAGTGCATAGAAGTGGTGCTGTTAACTAACAGCCACACAAACACTGGCACGAGCAAAATTCGAACCGCGGTAATTGAGTTCGGCAGGTTGAACATCTTTTGTGAATCGCCCGCAGGGTGGCCGCCAAAATCGTTCATGCTATTGCCTGCCCGTCAAAAACCAGGCGTCTTCGTCGCCCTCGTCATCGTCGGTTGCCCGAGCAACAAAGTCATCAAAGTCTCCGGCAGCCAAAGAACTGCCCGGCTGTGCGGCCGTGTCAATTGGAGCCGTTTCAGTTGATAGCGAATATGCCGCAGGCGATTGTGGCTCACTAAACTGATCGTCGAAGTCTTCAGTCGGTTCAAGCGGGGCACGGTCGATGCCCTGAGAACTCGAGTCGATGGCAGCTGCTGCCTGCACTACCGCGGGGCTCGGGCTAGAGCCCGGTTCACCGCGAAGCCTGGCAAGCACCTGCGGCAGTTCGTCGGGGCGCACCAAAACCTCGCGCGCTTTTGATCCTTCGCTGGGGCCAACAATGTTGCGCGACTCGAGGAGGTCCATCAGGCGACCAGCTTTTGCGAAACCAACTCTAAGTTTGCGCTGCAACATCGAGGTTGAGCCAAACTGCGAATTGACAATAAGCTCAGCAGCTTGCAGCAGCACATCGAGGTCGTCGCCAATGTCGGCGTCAACCATTTTTGCCACAGCAACTTCTTGAACGTCGGCGCGATACTCTGGCTCCATTTGCTGCTTCACGTGCGCGACAATGTGGTCGATTTCGCCTTCGGTAACCCAGGCGCCTTGAACTCGAATAGGTTTGTTGGTGCCCGAGGGTGAGAACAGAGCATCGCCTTGGCCAATAAGTTTTTCAGCGCCTGGCTGGTCAAGAATCACGCGTGAGTCGGTTAGCGATGACACCGAGAACGCTAGACGACTCGGAACGTTGGCTTTGATCAAACCGGTAACAACGTCAACCGAAGGGCGTTGGGTTGCCAGCACTAGGTGAATTCCCGAGGCTCGAGCCAGCTGGGTGATTCGCACGATCGAGTCTTCAACGTCGCGAGGCGCCACAATCATCAGGTCGGCGAGCTCATCAACCACAACCAATAAATATGGGTATGGCTGAAGCACTCGAAGGCTACCTTCTCGCGGTTTTACTTCGCCCGCGACAACGGCTTTGTTGAAATCGTCAATGTGTTTGAAACCAAAGCGCTGCAGGTCGTCATAGCGCATATCCATTTCTTTAACGACCCACTGCAAAGCTTCAGCAGCCTTTTTGGCGTTAGTGATGATCGGAGTAATTAGGTGCGGAACACCTTCATAAGCTGTGAGCTCGACTCGCTTCGGGTCAATCAGCACTAAGCGAACCTCGGCGGGCTTGGCGCGCATCAGAATCGAGGTGATCATCGAGTTGACGAACGATGACTTTCCCGCGCCGGTAGCACCTGCAACCAAAAGGTGAGGCATTTTGGCTAGGTTGGCCACAACAAAGCCACCTTCAACATCTTTGCCAACACCAATAGTCAACGGATGCTTGCTGTTCTGCGCAATCGGCGAACGAAGCACGTCACCGAGCGACACGGTTTCGCGATCGGCGTTTGGAACTTCGATGCCGATTAGCGATTTGCCTGGAATCGGGGCCAAAATGCGAACTTCGTTGCTTGCCACAGCGTAAGAAATATTGTTGGCGAGGCGGGTTACTGCTTCAACCTTGACACCCGGGGCCAGCTCAACTTCATAGCGCGTGACTGTTGGGCCTCGCGAGAAACCGACGACTGCGGCCTCGACGCCAAACTCTTTGAACACGCTGCTGACCGCTGCAACGATTTGGGCGTTGGCCTCGCTCTTAACTTTTGGCGTGGTGCCCGGCGCCAGCAAACTCGCTGAGGGCAAGACATAAGGTCGCACCGCACGAGGCAATGGCTGACCGGTGGCTGGCTGGGCAACTGCTGGTTGAGCTGCGGCTGAACCTGCCGGCACAGCAACAGGAGCCGTCGGAGTTTGGTCCGGCTGGCTTAGAACCGCCGGGGCGACGTCGGCGTCGGCGAATAGAGTGTCGAACTCATCGCCAGCGCCTTCAATTGGCAAACGGCTGGTGGCATTGCTTGATTCGTCGATTTCGTCAGTTTCAAGCGCGGTGTCATATGCGCGTTCGCTGTCTTTACCTTTGCGCCACCAAGGCACTTTGGTGCCATCAAATGCATCGGTGCCGGCTGTTACACCAATCGCACGTGAACCCGTGTTTGCATCGGCGCCCTCATAGTCATCGCCGGCATCAGATTCATGTTCGCCAAAAAGATAAACATAAAGGTCTTGCAACCGTGCCCAAACCCGAGTCGGCGGGGTTTTAGTCATGATCAAAACGGTGCCCACTGTGAGCAAAGCCAAAACGGGCACTGCGCCCCAAATGGTCAAGCCGCTGAGCAACGGAATGCCAATGAGCCAGCCGAAAAGACCGCCCGAATTTCGCAATAGCTCCGGATGATTTTGCGGCGTTGCTGCAGAGTTGAATAAGAAGCAGAACCCACTGATTGTTACCAGCAGCAGAAATAGTCCGAAGCCAATGCGCCCGTTGTCGCGAACAGTTGAAGGGTGGCGCATCAAATAGACCGCAAAAATGATCATGATTACCGGCAGAATCACCGAAAGAACGCCAAACAGCAAGCCGAACGTCCAGGTGTGAATCGCTTGAGTCCACTCAACCGTGGGCATAAACCAGTTAATGACTGCGCCAGCAACCGCAAGAATAATGATGAAAAATGGCAGACCGTCGCGACGATCTTCGCGAGCGATTTTCTCTTGACTCAACGAACGTGCCAGCGCACCTGTCATGTGTGCAAAAAACAGGTAGGTCAGAATCACCCAACGCCAAAAGCCTTCGGCTGGCGGTTCGTATGTGTTCGGGTTAATGCCAACTGTGCGATTGCGAACCGCTGCAGTTTGACGACCGGTTGCGCGCTGGTTCGAAGTTGCCCTGCCGGTTTTGCCAGAGCGCGCAGAACCCTTAGGTGCGCTGGCTCCTCGCCCGCTTGAAGCCGGGCGGCGCGATGGAGTTGGCCGATTAGACATATTCCAAAAGTAACAGCGTGCAGCGACTTTTTGGCTTAGCCACGCTAGGTGCGCGCTACACCAAGGTGGTGGCTAAGAAAGCCTCAAGGTTGTCAAAATAGCTCGTCATGCCAGCTTTGGTGCGTTCAACGTCGCCGCCAGGAAAATCACCATACTGGCTAAACTTGCACCAAGATTGACCATCGCCGCGATCTTCAAACTCAATCACAACAGTGTGCGCAGCCGTCGAATCATCTTTGGCTTCAAACTCGG
>CAIYTL010000016.1 GCA_903929105.1 uncultured Micrococcales bacterium
CCTAACTGTGGTTCACGGCGACGGAACGGCCACCCAGGGTCCGCTTCAAGGTGAAAACCTAAACCTGCTGTTCAACAACCACAAGATGGTTCCCACCGTGGTTGAAATGAGCGCCTTTTGTGGCTGGAGCCCAGCAGCTATCACGGTAGCCGACGCGCGCAAACGATGGCTGGCGAAGCCCCTCGCTAACAAAGTGCAAACGGTCAGCAGCAATCAGAACAGCGCCGGTGAGCAAACTGATGAGGTGAGTGGCGCCGATAACCTAACGGCATCTTTGAGCCTCGACAACTTCAGCGTCGATTTCGAAGCACCTGCGCTAAAAACTTGCAATTTGAAATTCGTGTCGGGTCAAATCACAGCGGTTATGGGCCCGAACGGTTCAGGCAAAACCACCTTGCTATGGGCGGCCGTGGGTGAGCTCGAAGCCAGCGCCAAAGCCGTCGGAGCAATCGAACCAAACTTTAAAAAACTGAGACCAGGGGCTCGCTTAGCTCAAATTGCGTTAGTTCCTCAGCGAGCCGCCGATCTGCTGTTTTTGAATTCGGTGAGCGAAGAGCTTGCTGAATCTGACCGCCTGTCGAACCTAACTTCTGGCACCACTGCAGAAGTTTTGCGCCAAATCGCCGGTCGACTCGACCCTAGGCGGCATCCGCGTGATTTGTCAGCGGGGCAGCAGCTGGCTCTGGTGATCGCTTTGCAGCTGGCCAAAGATGCGCCGATTTTGCTTTTAGATGAACCCACTCGAGGCCTCGACTATGTAGCCAAGCGCGCCCTAGCCGGGCAACTAAAGCAACTTAAAGATTCAGGCAAAACAGTGATTATCGCCTCGCACGACGTTGAGTTTGTGGCTTCATTAGCTGACCGAGTAGTCGTTCTGGCCGAAGGTGACATTACTCACGATGGTTCGGTCGAAACTGTTTTGGGTGCAGTCGGCCCGCTGCAATCTTCGGTGGCTGCGATCATTGGTGGCTCTGATGCCCCAATTAATTTGACCCAGCTCGAGAGCAGATTTGTCGGGGGTGCTCAATGAAAACTTTAACGTCTAGACTCACCATTGCTTTGGCTGCCGTGGGCTCGCTGCTTATGTTCATTTGGCCGCTGGTGATTGGCGCTGGCACCTCGCTAACCCAGTCGATTGATCAGGCGCACCTAGCTCAGAGCGTTTTCATTGTTTTGATGCCGCTGATGATTGTCACGGTTTTGGTCGAGTTCTCATCTGGGCAAATCACAGCTCGTCAGTTAGCGGTGCTGGGAGTCTTGACAGCTTTGAACGCAGTTGTGCGATTGGCTGGAGCCGGCACCTCGGGCATCGAGACGGCTTTCTTTCTGATCATTTTGGGTGCTTATGTGTTTGGAGCGGGGTTCGGCTTTTTATTAGCTAGCGGCAGCATTTTGGTTTCGGCACTGATTTCGGGTGGCGTGGGCCCTTGGCTGCCTTTTCAAATGATGGCAGCTGGCCTGGTGGGCATCGGTGCGGCTCTGTTGCCACATTTCAAATCTTCATGGATCACCCGAGGCGTGTTGGTTTGCTACGGTATCGTCGCAGCATTCATTTATGGTGCACTTATGACAATGTGGAACTGGCCATTTTTGGCCGGAACCGGCACAGACGTTTCTTATGTTGCAGGGGCTGGCTTGCTTGAAAACCTTAGGCGTTTTGTGAACTATGAGGTTTTCACTGGCGGTTTGGTTTGGGATGCCGGCCGTGCGTTAACAACAAGTATTTTGCTGCTGTTAACGGCACCAGCCCTGCTAGCAACACTGAATCGTGCCGCCAACAGGGCTGGTTTCGAGTCACGCCAACGTTAGTGGCGCGACAAAGTTTTGGTTAGTTGAACTTGACTAGCGAAAGCGCTACTGCTGCGATGATCGAAACTAGCAACAACTGGCTGGTCATTTTGAAGGTGTACTTTGACTCGCCGCGTGCCTGGTGAACGATCGAAGCAACAATCATGGTCAGTGCTAGACCAAGAGCTGCTGCGATTGCGATTAGCTGCGCCCAAAGTGGGTGGTCACCCGAGATTTCGTAAACTGCAGCGCCAGCTACTAGGCCAACCACTCCGGCAAGCTCAAGCAGAGCGATCAGGCGAACAACGGCGGCCGGAAGCTTTGAAACCCATCCGAAGCCTGCTTCTAGGAGCTTGGCGATTGGTGCGGTTAGCTTGAAAGTGCCTGCCTTGAAGAAGGCTAGTGACAAGAATGCGGTCGCGGCCCAGGCCACTACGAGTGATGCGATTGCAAAAGCTGACATTGTTTGAACTCCCTATAAGTTTCGGTTGGTGTGTTGCTTGTTTTTATTGGTAAACAGGTTTACTCTAATAAGTAAAGCACTACTTGACAACTTTAGTCAAGGGGGCTTGACAAATCAAATTCGAGGAGGCAAGCGTGGAACTCAAAGTTCAATGCGAACGCCAAGGTGAC
>CAIYTL010000017.1 GCA_903929105.1 uncultured Micrococcales bacterium
AAGAATGATTCCCTTTTGGCTGTCGCGCTCAACAAAGATGTTTGCGTGAATGTCGACCATGTTGCGACCTTCACGCGGATTCATCTCGTCGATTGTCACTGCCAACGAGTGAGGCAACTCGTCGCGCACACCCTCGAGGGCGGCTTCACGAATCAACTCACAAATGCGCTGCTCATTGCTTTCATCAGTTACCCACTCGGTTGGGTATAGCGCTGGCGAAACGGGCATGAGTTCGACTAAAACTTTTATTAAGTCTTCGAGCTGGTCGCCTTCGACAGCAGAAACAGGAACGATTGCGGCCCAGTCGCGAAGGGCTTGAACGGCTAAAAGCTGCTCGGCCAAAGCTTTGCGGTCGACCAACTCGCTTTTTGTGACCACCGCAACTAGCTTTGCTCCGCGAAACTGATCGAGCGAAGAGTTGATGAAAGTGTCGCCGACGCCGATCTTCTCGTTGGCAGGAATGCAAAATCCAATAACGTCGACATCTGAGAGAGTCGATTCGACCAAGTTGTTCAGCCTCTCACCCAAAAGCGTTCGAGGGCGGTGCAAACCAGGTGTGTCGACCAAAACGAGCTGCCCAAAGGGGCGATGCACGACGCCGCGAATGGCACGACGAGTGGTTTGGGGCTTAGAGCTGGTGATGGCTATTTTTTCACCCACAAGGGCATTGGTCAAAGTTGATTTGCCTACGTTTGGGCGCCCAACAAATGAGGCAAATCCAGCGCGATGATTGTCAGAAGAGTTGAACTCTGAGTTTTGAGCGGCAGGTTTTTGATCCGCTGACTTCTTAGATGAGGCGGGCATTATGTTAATCTTTCTCGTTCAAGGCGGCTTGAACATCGGCCAAATCTAAGTTTCGCTTCACACGAATCAGAATCAGACGTTTGCGGCGCGCTTCGATGCGTTCGGCTGTGAGCGTTAGCCCAGAAACCTGAACAGTGTCACCCACATCGGCAAGCCGGCCCAAATGTTTCGTAAGCAAACCACCAACAGTATCAACATCTTCATCATCGAGGTCTAACTCGAACAGCTCGCCAAGGTCAAAAAGTGAATATCTTGCAGAGATCAGAAACTCGTTAGAGCTAATTTCTTCGAAATTTGAGACCTCACGGTCATATTCATCTGCAATTTCACCAACAAGCTCTTCAAGCAGATCTTCCATTGTTACCAAACCAGAAACACCGCCATATTCGTCGACGATAATCGCGACATGAGTAGCCGAAACCTGCATCTCGCGCAGCAAGTCGTCAACCGGCTTGAACTCTGGAATGAAAACAGCAGGGCGAGCAAGATCTGACGCAACCATCTCAGCAATCTTGGCAGGCGACTCATGCTGCAGACGAGCAACATCCTTGACATACAGAACTCCCCTGATGTCATCAACAGTCTTGCCGACCACAGGCAGGCGCGAGTATCCGCGATTCAAAAAAACACCCAGCGCAGTGCTCAGTTTCGCGTCGGCAGCAACCGTAGCCATGTCGATGCGAGGCACCATGACTTCGCGCACGATAGTCTCGGTGAACTCTTCAACTGAGTCAAGAAGCTCTTGCTCGAACTCTTCGGGTTGCTCATGCTTTGGCAATGAAAGAGGAATGAAACCAGCCCAGAACCAATCAACCAAAGGGTTAGCAGCTTTCAAAAGAGTCTCGCCAATTTTGGTGTGACCCACCTTGCGACTCGAAAACTGAGCAACTGTAACCAAGATGAACATCAAAACCGAAGCGATTGCGGCCACTATCGCCCAATGCAACCCACTTGGAGCTAATGCTTGGCCCAACACAACACCAAAAATGCCAATAAGTGGAATGCGAATAAAGGCCAAAGCCTCAGCTTTGTGAGAGTTTTCACCGTGAAAACGCACCGACGCCTCTAACACCGCTACAAAAATTGAGAGCAGCGCGATAAAGACAGCCGTGAAAACCGCGAAAACTAGCAACTAAACCTCTTGGCCATAAAAGTCACTCAAAATTTGCGCCTGCAGAGTGAACATTTCGCGCTCTTCATCGGGTTCTGCGTGGTCGAAGCCAAGCAAATGCAGAATTCCGTGAGCCACCAACATGCAGATCTCATTGCTGGTTGAATGCCCTGCCACAACGGCTTGAGCCGCTGCCACCTGAGGGCAAACGACAATGTCACCCAGCAAGCCAGGCTCACTTGCGATTCCTTCGACGCCCGGTCGCAGCTCGTCCATCGGAAAACTCAAGACATCTGTGGGCCCAGGTTCGTCCATCCATTCAATGTGAAGTTTCTCGATTGCGGGCTCATCGACAAAGACGATCGCCAACTCAGACTTAGGGTGAATGCGCAAGAACCCAAGAGCAAAACGCGCCAGATTTAAGACACGCGTGCTGTCAACTTCGATGGCTGACTCATTGTTGATTTCAATGGTCATAGTTAGTGCCCTCAATTTCTGCTCTAGTGCGATACGTCTCTAATTTTTTAGCTGCAATACTTAGCGAAGTCTCGGCGAAGTCGTCATAAGCATCGACTATTTTCGATACCAACTCGTGACGAACAACATCGTCAGAGGCGAGCTTTATGAAGGCAACATCATCGATTGAGCCCAGAATTTGAGCTGCATATTTCAAACCAGACACACCGCGAGGCAAATCAACCTGAGATGAATCGCCGGTAACAACCATCTTTGAA
>CAIYTL010000018.1 GCA_903929105.1 uncultured Micrococcales bacterium
AGCCGGCAGACTCATTTTTATAGATGACGCCGATCGGGATCCGCCCGTCCCAGAGATCGGCGCTCTTCAGGGCCTCATAGCGGTCCGCAAGGGGCTGATCGAGCTTGAAGACCCTCTAGAGCGCATTGGCGCAGAGTTGGTCAAAGAAGTTGCCAAGAAGACCGACGATGTTGCTGGTGACGGCACCACCACCGCAACTGTGCTTGCTCAGGCTCTCGTTCGCGAAGGTCTTCGCAACGTTGCCGCCGGTGCAGACCCAATCAGCCTAAAGCGCGGCATCGAGAAGGCAACCGCAGCGGTTATCGCTCAGCTAATCGCAAACGCCAAGCCGGTTGAAACCAAAGAGCAGATTGCTGCAACTGCATCGATCTCGGCTGGCGACAGCGTTATTGGTGACCTTATTGCTGAGGCAATCGACAAGGTTGGCCGCGAAGGTGTAGTAACCGTCGAAGAGTCGAACACTTTTGGAATCGAGCTTCAGCTGACCGAGGGTATGCGCTTCGACAAGGGTTACATCTCGGCATACATGGTGACCGACCCTGAGCGTCAAGAAGCAGTTCTTGAAGACGCTTATGTTTTGATCGCCAACTCAAAAATCTCAAGCATCAAAGACCTTCTACCAGTTGTCGACAAGGTGATCCAGGCTAACAAGCCTCTTTTGATCATCGCCGAAGACATCGAGGGCGAAGCACTTGCAACCCTAATCGTCAACAAAATGCGCGGCATTTTCAAGTCTGTAGCTGTTAAGGCTCCTGGCTTTGGCGACCACCGCAAGGCAATGTTGCAAGACATCGCAATCTTGACCGGTGGTCAGGTTATTGCCGAAGAAGTAGGCCTCAAGCTAGAGAACACCACTCTTGTCCTATTGGGTCGCGCTCGCAAGGTAGTTATCACCAAAGACGAGACCACAATTGTTGAGGGTGCTGGCGACGCTTCAATGATCGCTGGTCGCGTTGAGCAGATTCGTCGCGAAATCGACAACACCGACTCAGACTATGACCGCGAGAAGCTACAAGAGCGTCTTGCCAAGTTGGCTGGTGGCGTTGCAGTCATCAAGGCTGGTGCCGCAACCGAGGTTGAGCTTAAAGAGCGCAAGCACCGCATCGAAGACGCAGTTCGCAATGCTAAGGCAGCAGTTGAAGAGGGCATCGTTGCAGGTGGTGGCGTTGCGCTACTTCAGGCCGGCAAAGACGTCTTTGACAAGCTAGACCTTCAGGGTGACGAAGCAACTGGTGCGAACATCGTTCGCCTAGCAATCTCGGCCCCACTCAAGCAGATTGCGCTAAACGCTGGCCTCGAGCCTGGCGTTGTTGCCGAGAAGGTCGCTGGTCTGCCAATCGGTCACGGCCTAAACGCTGCTACTGGTGAATATGTTGACATGCTAAAGGCTGGCATCAATGACCCGGTAAAGGTAACTCGTTCGGCACTTCAGAACGCTGCATCGATTGCCGCGTTGTTCCTAACCACCGAGGCTGTCGTTGCCGACAAGCCAGAGCCAGCTGCAGCAGCAGCTGCACCTCAGGGTGGCATGGACTTCTAATTCTGAAACATAGAAACGCCCGGTTCCCTGCGGAACCGAGCTTTTCTATTTGCGGGGTTAGTTAGTTGGTTAGCCAAGAAATAGGCGAGTGTTCGAGTGTTCGATGTCGCTGTATTGAGTGGCTGCCAGGCTTAGCGCCTGACCGATTTCGCCGAGCTGGTTTTCGACCGCAGTCGCGGTGGTTCGCCAACGCAGTGCCAAGTTTTGAAAACTGTCAGCGGCTGTGCCTCGCCAGGTGTTCTGAAGGCTCAGCAATTGGCTGTGAAGGTTTTCGACCTCGGTTTGCAATCGTTGGATGGTGTTTTGAACCGATGCGTTAGCGGCCAAAACCTGTTCGCTGTCTACTTGAAATGTTGTCATGCAGATAGCTTGTCAGCGGGCCTAGAGCGTGCGGGTGGCTGGTTGCAAGTTGGTGCAAAGAAGGCAACTTGAACTTATTGTGTAAAACCAGCTAAACCCAATCAGGCTTGAACGATTGGCAACGTGATTCTAAAAGTTGCTCCACCGCCAGGGGTTTCAGAAGCCACAATCGAACCACCATGACGATCGATAATCGATTTGGCGATAGCTAGACCTAGGCCAGAGCCGCCGGTCTCGCGATTGCGAGAGTTGTCGGCTCTAAAGAATCGTTCGAAAATTTTCTCGCGCAGTTCTTCGGGCACACCAACGCCGTGGTCGCGCACCTCGACTGCGACAGACCCCTTTTCAGAGCCTCTAAGTTCGCCCATCAAGACTTCAACTTTTGCACCCTCTGGCGAGAATCTAATGGCGTTGGCCAAAAGGTTGGTAAGAACTTGACGAAGTTGATTTGAATCCGCGTCGATGTTCAAAACCGCTTCGGGCATAAGGGGAACACCGAGCAGGTCTAAGAGCTGAACCTCACGACCGTGGTCACTCACCGAGGCGTCTTGCGCTGCCGAACGAGCTAGTGACACCAGCTCAACTTTCGTCATAGGTTTTTGGTTGCTGTCATCAAGACGGGCAAGTGCAAGCAGCGCTTCGACAAGTTCGCCCATGCGAATCGCTTCACTCTCGATGCGACTCATGGCCTCGGCAACTTGCTCAGGTTTTTGCAACGCACCCATACGATAGAGCTCAGCGTATCCGCGAACTGAAACTAGGGGAGTGCGAAGTTCATGGCTGGCGTCAGCAACAAACCGACGCATCTGGCTCAAAGTGTTGTTACGCAGAGTCATGGCCGAGTCGATGCTGCTAAGCATTGTGTTGAGCGATCGATTGAGCCGCGAAATTTCGGTTCGACCACGCCGTTCAATAAGGCGTTGCGAGATGTCACCGTCTGCAACGGCGTCTGCTGTGCGCTCAACCTCTTTTAGCGGTCTAAGGGCTGAAGTAATCGTGAACCAAATCGCAAGACCCGTTAGAAGCAGAAGCACAAGGCTGACGCCACCGCCGATGTTGCGATATTGCTCGAGCATTGCATCGTCTGAGCTGGTCGGCAGGCCAATCGCGAGCGAGCTGTTCTTATCGCTGCTCAAAGCCAGGGCAATGATTCGCCAATTCTTTTTAGTGTGGTTAACAGCGTTTGTGCTTTCGATCTCAACGGGGTTGCCAGCCGTGGCTGCCACATATTTGCTGGTAAAAGTCGACAGGTCTGGTAGGTCGTCTTTTGAGGTGGCAACAGATACGGCTGAGAGGGTCACTGTACCGGTGGAGTCAAGAAATGCAATGTAGTAGTCGCTTGGCAAGTTAGGCAACCTGAGTTTGCCTGAAGCGAGGCGAATTTCGAAGGTTTTAGGGTCTTCGTGACTTAGCGCCGCTGTTGCCGAGTGCAGCATTTCATCGGTGTTGCGTTGAAGGTAGGTTCGCAAAAGAATGGTGGTGCTCACACTCGAAGCAACGAGCAGCAGGCCGATTATGGCCACTGAAAAAGAGGTGAGTTTGGCGCGCAGCGAGATTAGCTCCCACAGCTGCCAGCCGCGTTTTTGCCGACTCATTTAGTGGCTCTTGGTCACTTTGTACATGTAACCCACGCCACGCTTAGTCGTGATTAGCGGTTCGGTGGTTAGCGGGTCAAGTTTTTTGCGAAGGTATGAAACATAAGATTCAACAATGCCCATTTCGCCGTTGAAGTCATATTCCCAAACGTGGTCAAGAATCTGAGCTTTGGTTAGCACCCGATTAGGGTTGGTCATTAAGAATCTCAAAAGTTTGTATTCGGTTGGGCTTAGATCGACCATTTCACCGTTCACGAAAACCTCGTGGGCATCTTGGTTAATTGAGATCTCGCCAACCTCGATCATTGAATCGTCGACTTCTGCAGGTTTGGTGCGGCGGATGATCGCGTTGATACGCGCAACAATCTCGTCGAGGCTGAACGGCTTGGTTACGTAGTCGTCGCCGCCAACCGTTAGGCCCATGATCTTGTCTTCGGTGTCGTCGCGTGCGGTCAAGAACAGCACCGGTGCAGTGATGCCCATGGCGCGAATCTTTTTGGTGACGGTGAAACCGTTCATGTCTGGCAACATTACGTCGAGCAAAATGATGTCGGGCTCGCCTTTTTCGGCTGCTGCAACCGCGTCAGCGCCGTTGCCCACCGCGTGAATGCTGAAACCCGCGAATCGCAGGCTGGTGGCTAGTAGGTCGCGAATGTTCGGTTCGTCATCGACGATGAGCACTTTGATGTTCGACATGTTCTCATAGTGTCAAAGTTTGCTGAATGTTGCCTGTGAGTTTCTTGAA
Source organism: uncultured Micrococcales bacterium (assembly GCA_903929105.1). Taxonomy (GTDB): domain Bacteria; phylum Actinomycetota; class Actinomycetes; order Actinomycetales; family Microbacteriaceae; genus Rhodoluna. The sequence goes on from CAIYTL010000018.1 coordinate 4,241, forward strand.
AGCTTTTAGAGGTTGACGGCGTCCAGAATTTCATAGCTGTAACCCTGTTCAGCCAAAAAGCGCTGACGATTCTGGGCAAAATCTTGGTCAACAGTGTCGCGCGCGATCAGGGTGTAAAACATCGCCGTTCGGCCGTCGGCCTTAGGTCGAAGCAGTCGGCCCAAGCGCTGGGCTTCTTCTTGACGCGAACCATATGAGCCCGAAATTTGAATAGCCACTGACGCTTCTGGCAAGTCAACCGAAAAGTTAGCTACTTTCGAAACTACAAGAGCGGTTACTTCGCCATCACGAAACTTTTGGAACAACACCTCTCGCTCGTCAACCGGGGTTTCACCAGTAATTTTTGGAACACCCAGCTCGGTAGCCATTTCGTCAATCTGGTCGAGGTACTGACCGATGATGAGCGTTGGTTCACCAGCATGCTTCTTGATTAACTTTTTAACCACAGCAATCTTGCTCTCGGTAGTTGCGGCGATTCGATAGCGATCTTCTTGAGCAGAAACTGCATATTCGAGGCGCTCATCTTCGGGCAGGTCGATGCGCACTTCGAAACAGGCGGCGGGAGCAATGTATCCCTGGGCTTCAATCTCTTTCCAGGGGGCATCAAAACGTTTCGGCCCAATCAGCGAGAATACATCGCCCTCTTTGCCGTCTTCGCGCACCAAAGTTGCGGTTAGTCCAAGGCGACGGCGGGCCTGCAAATCGGCAGTCAT
>CAIYTL010000019.1 GCA_903929105.1 uncultured Micrococcales bacterium
AACCAATTGCCTCTTCGTTGCCAAAGTTGGTTTGTGCTACCCAGCGCTCAGGTTTTACGCCAAGAACGCGATAAAACTCTTCACCCATGTGCTCTTCACGAACAACTTTGAATTCGCTTTCGTTGCGCTTCTCTTGCATCAAAGTGATTCTTGGCTTAACTGGCAGGGCGGCTTTTTCGTGACGAGCTTGCTCAACCAGTTCAGCCATAGCAAAAGTCAGCTCTCGCAAACCTTCGTGACTAGCCGCTGAGATTTCAAACACACGATATCCACGGGCCTCTAAATCTGGTCGAACAAAATCAGCCAATTCACGCGCATCAGGCAAGTCGATCTTGTTCAAAGCAACCAGTTGTGGGCGTTGCGTGAGCGGCACGCCGCCATCGGGCACCTGATAAGCATCAAGCTCAATCAAAATCTTGTCTAGGTCAGAAACCGGGTCGCGGTGTGGCTCTAGGGTTCCGCAGTCGAGCACGTGAAGCAAAGCCGCACACCGCTCAACATGGCGCAAAAACTCTAGGCCCAGACCGCGACCTTCGCTGGCGCCTTCGATAAGTCCGGGAACATCAGCGATGGTGAATCGACTTTGCCCAGCTTGAACCACACCAAGGTTTGGGTGCAAAGTTGTGAACGGATAATCTGCGATTTTAGGTCGCGCCGCAGAAAGCGAAGCGATGAGGCTTGACTTGCCCGCGCTCGGGTAGCCCACCAACGCGATGTCGGCAACAGTTTTGAGCTCAAGAATAATGTCGCCAGACCAGCCAGGAACACCAAGCAAGGCAAAACCAGGTGCTCGACGTTTGGCTGATGACAACGCTGCGTTACCAAGACCGCCAAGGCCACCCTCAGCAACTACGAGCTCCATGCCAGGCTCGTCTAGGTCTGCAATGAACTCGCCGTTAGCCTTCTTGACGACTGTGCCAACTGGAACCGGCAAAAGAATCTTGGCACCACTGGCGCCATTTCTGAAGTCACCGGCACCGTCGCCGCCGTCAGCGCCCGCGCGATGTGGCCGAAAGTGATATTCAAGCAGCGTCGTGACGCTCGGGTCAGCAATCAAACTGACACTGCCGCCGTTGCCACCATCGGCACCGTCTGGCCCTGCGAGTGGTTTGAACTTTTCGCGCTTGACCGAAACACAGCCGTCGCCGCCGTTACCGGCGCGCAGATGCAAAGTCACTTGGTCAACAAAAGTCACCATGACTTCACCTGCTTTCTCTGGTTCTAAAACTAATTCTTGAGCAAAAAGTAAAGGCGAGCACTTAGGCTCGCCTTTACTTTATAAAACTAAGTTGATTACGCTGCCTCAACAATGTTGACTACGCGGCGGCCACCCTTGGTGCCGAATTCAACTACACCTGCAGCTAGTGCAAATAGTGTGTCGTCTTTGCCGCGGCCAACCTTTGCGCCGGGGTGAAAGTGGGTTCCGCGCTGGCGAACTAGAATCTCGCCTGCGTTGACTTCTTGACCTGCATAGCGCTTTACGCCCAAACGCTGAGCGTTTGAGTCGCGACCGTTTCGGGTCGAGCTAACACCTTTTTTGGATGCCATTTGACGTCAGTCCTTTACTTGATCTCGGTGACCTGAACGCGAGTCAGGTCTTGACGGTGGCCCTGGCGCTTTTTGTAGCCAGTCTTGTTCTTGTACTTCTGAATGATGATCTTTGGACCACGTAGGTCGTTAAGAACCTCAGCAACAACCTTCACCTTGGCAAGAACCTTAGCGTCGGTAGTGACCTTGTCGCCATCTACAAGCAAAAGAGCCGGAAGCTCGATCTTGCCATTAGCGTCACCTTGAATACGGTCAAGCGTAACGATGGTGCCTACAGACACCTTCTCTTGACGACCGCCTGCGCGGACAACTGCGAAAACCACGGATTTACCCTTTGTTCAAAAAGAATGATTAGTTGCGATGCGATAACTCAGCGAGCAACAAGGGTCAAGTCTATCTTGCTATTCGCTAAGGGTCAAACTATTTACTGAGTGTTTTGGTCAGAATTTTCACTAGTTTGCGAAGAATTATTAGCAATTCCCGCACTACTGACCCTGCGGCGGCGGCCTTGACCCGCTGCTTTAGGTTCCGGAAGAGCTTCGAGCACTGATTCCAAAAGTTTTTCTGGGTCTACCTGGGCTGTTGCGGCTGTGTCTTTAGCCGCAGTAGCGATCACTGGCAAAACGATTGGCGACGGCTCGCCAGCTGCTTCGTGAGCGGCGACTGCTGACGCCGCAATCTTGGCAACCAAACTATTGATTTCTACTGCGCGCTCAGGAGTAACAACTTTGGCTTGCTCGATTTTGCCGTTGTTCGAGTTGCCCGAGTTGTTTGAATTGCCACCATTTGCAGAGGCGCCATTGATGTTAGAACCAGAGTTGCCGCCACCGTTGTTACCTGATGCGCCATCGCGGTTTTTGCCTTTGCGTCGGTTGTTGTTGCCACCTTCGCGCGCGGCACGATTCTCGCGCACATCTTGGTCTCGATCGGTGTTGTGCTTGTTGCGAAGAATTGGTTCATGGTGCACAACCACTCCTCGACCAGCGCAAACCTCACATGGCTCGCTGAATGCCTCAAGCAAACCGATTCCGAGTTTCTTGCGAGTCATTTGAACCAAACCGAGCGACGTAACCTCGGCGACCTGGTGCTTGGTGCGGTCGCG
>CAIYTL010000020.1 GCA_903929105.1 uncultured Micrococcales bacterium
AGCTGCCGGAAACTTCTCGAATGCAAAGCGCGGAACCTTCACAACGATGTAGTCAAGAGTTGGCTCAAAGCTAGCTGGCGTTACCTTGGTGATGTCGTTAGGAATCTCGTCGAGTGTGTAACCAATCGCAAGCTTGGCAGCGATTTTAGCAATCGGAAACCCGGTTGCCTTAGATGCCAGAGCTGATGAACGACTAACGCGCGGGTTCATTTCGATGACGATTACGCGTCCGTCTTTAGGGTCTACGGCAAACTGAATGTTGCAACCACCGGTGTCAACACCAACATCGCGAATGATACGAATGCCGATGTCGCGAAGGTTTTGAAATTCACGGTCAGTTAGGGTGAGCGCAGGGGCAACCGTGATCGAGTCACCGGTGTGCACACCAACTGGGTCAACGTTTTCGATGCTACAAACCACCACGGTGTTATCTGCGGTGTCTCGCATCAACTCGAGCTCATATTCCTTCCAGCCGAGAATCGACTCTTCGAGCAGCACCTCGGTGGTCGGGCTGGCTTGAAGACCGGCGCCACCGATGCGACGAAGGTCAGCCTCGTTGTAGGCAAAGCCCGAACCTAGGCCACCCATGGTGAACGACGGGCGCACAACCACTGGGTAACCCAAAACCTCGGCACCGTGAAGCAGTTCATCCATGGTGTGGGCAATGACTGACTTTGCAACGTCTGCGCCTGCATCAAGCACCAGCTGCTTGAAAATCTGACGGTCTTCGCCTTTTTTGATGGCTTCAACTTTGGCACCGATGAGTTCGACGTTGTATTTGTCGAGAATGCCCATTTCGTGCAGCGACATGGCCGCGTTCAACGCGGTTTGACCGCCCAGCGTTGGCAAAATCGCGTCTGGCTTCTCTTTGATGATGATGCTTTCGATAACCTCTGGGGTGATCGGTTCAACATAGGTTGCATCGGCAAAGTCTGGGTCGGTCATAATCGTGGCAGGGTTCGAGTTGACCAAAATCACTCGGATTCCCTCTTCGCGCAAAACTCGACACGCCTGGGTGCCCGAATAGTCAAATTCACAAGCCTGACCGATGACGATTGGGCCTGAACCGATTACTAATACCGATTTGATGTCACTGCGCTTTGGCATTAGTTGTTGCCCTTCTTTGAAAGTTCGATGACCTCGACGAGGCGGTCAAATAGATAGTTTGAATCGTGTGGACCAGCCGCTGCTTCTGGGTGGTATTGCACCGAGAACGCAGGTAGGTCGAGGCACTCTAGACCTTCAACACAGTTGTCGTTTAGCGAAATGTGGCTGACGCGCACTTTTCCAAACCCGTTAGGACTGTCAACGGCTTCGCCGTTTTCACCACCGGGCACAGACACGGCGAAACCATGATTGTGTGCTGTCACTTCGACCTTGCCGGTCTTGCGGTCAAGCACCGGTTGGTTGATACCTCGGTGACCGAAAGTTAGTTTGTAGGTGTCAAAACCTAAAGCTCGGCCAAGCAGCTGATTGCCGAAACAAATGCCAAAGAATGGAACCTTCTTGGTGAGCACTTCGCGAAGCACGTCGACCTGACCAGCCGCCGCAGCCGGGTCACCGGGACCATTCGAGAAGAACACAGCATCGGGGTTGCTCGCCAGCAAAGTTTGTGAATCAACCTTGGCAGGAAAAACTTCGACCTCTAGCCCCCTTGCCGCCATGTGTTCGATGGTTGA
>CAIYTL010000021.1 GCA_903929105.1 uncultured Micrococcales bacterium
CCACCAACACCGGCATCGATTTCATCAAAGATAAACGTTGGGGTTTGTGCGGTTTTAGCCAGCACCACCTCGAGCGCGAGCATGATGCGCGAAAGCTCGCCGCCGCTGGCAGTTTTGCCTAGTGGCTTTGGTTCGGCGCCCTGATATGAGCTGAGCAAAATAGCAATTTGGTCTTGGCCAAAACTGCTCAGTTCGGCGGCTGGGGTAACTTGAATCACTAGGCTCGCGGCACCCATGGCCAGTGCCGAGAGCTCGGCAGAGACAGCGGATGCTAGCTCGGCGGCCGCGGCTTTGCGCAGGGCGGTGAGTTCGTCGGCCAGAGCCTGAGCTTCGGCAAGTTGGCCGTCAACGCTGGCTTCAAGCTGTTCGATCTGTTCGGTGCTTGAGTCGAGGTCGAGCAGTCGGTTGCTGGCTTCGGCGCTGAACTCGATGAGTTCGTCGAGGGTTCTGCCATATTTTTTAGTCAGCGTGCTGATGAGCGCCCGGCGCTCGTGCATGGCTTGAAGCTCGCTTGGGCTAAAGCCTTCGAGGTCGCCAGCATATGCCGAGATTTGAGCCGCAACGTCGGTTAGTTGAAAACCTATTTCGCGAAGCTGGTCAGCTTGCTCAGCGAGCGCCGCATCAAAGTGAGAAACCTGTTCGAGCGATTTGCGAGCTTGACCGATTAGCGATATTGCGTCGCTGGCATCGCCAAAACCTTCGCTCGAAAGCAACTCATGTGCGGTTGTGGTTGCCTGTTGCAAAACTTCGAGGTGAGTTAGGCGCTCGGTTAGGTCTGCAAGCTTAACGTCTTCGCCTGACTCAAGTGATGCTTCTTCGAGCTCGGCAACAGTGGCGCGAAGTTCTTCGGCTTCGCGCAGGCGGTGTTCAAGCTCGGTCTTGAGTGTGGCAAGTTTGGCTGCGCTGGCGCGCCAAGTGTTGAAAGCCGCAGCATAACGTTCGGCCACTGCTTCGAGTTCTGGCCCACCAAACTGGTCGAGTGCCTCACGTTGAGCACTTGCGCTGCGAAGTCTTTGCTGATCGGCTTGGCCGTGAACCGCCACAAGATAGTCAGAAACTTCGCTGAGCAAACCAACCGGCACCGCACGCCCTGCAACTGCAGCGCGCGAACGCCCCTCGGCGCTCAAGCTGCGGTTCATGATCAGCTCGGCTTGTTTGGTGTCGTTGCCCGATGCCAATGTCTCGAGTTCAATGCCAGCCTCAGCCAAACGCTCGGCCAGAGGTCCATCAGCGTGAACCAACCAGCGGCCCTCAACAGTTGCCTGCGGTTGACCGCCGCGAATAGCGCCGGTGTCGGCGCGCTCACCCAGCAACAAGCCAAGGGCTGAAAGCACCATAGTTTTGCCAGCACCAGTTTCACCGGTTAGCACCGTCAAACCCGGGCGCAGTTCAAGACGAGCTTCGGCAATAACGCCGATGTCTCGAATGTAGATTTCTTCAATCATGCGAGCCTGCGCCTAGTTTGACGGGCCACGCCAACCGACGACCGGCAGCGCAAACTTTTTGACCAAACGGTCGGTGAACGGGGCATCGTGAAGACGGGCAATGCGCACCGGTTTTTGGCTGCGACGAGCCTCAACGCGAGCGCCAGCCGGCAACTCGTGGGTGCGTCGACCATCGCACCAAAGCACGCCGGTGCCGGCACTTGAACGCATAACCTCAACAGCCATCAACGAATAAGGGTTGATCACTAGCGGGCGGGCAAAAAGTGCGTGGGCGCTCAAAGGTGTAAGCAAAAGTGCTTCAACCGAGGGCCAAACAACGGGGCCGCCAGCAGAGAACGAATAAGCGGTGGAGCCGGTTGGCGTTGACATGACGATGCCATCGCAACCAAAACTTGAAAGTGGTCGGCCATCAATCTCGATGACAACTTCGAGCATTCGCTCGCGAGCCGACTTTTCAACCGTGGCTTCGTTCAAAGCCCACGAACGATAAGTTTCTTTGCCATCGACGAAAACCGAAACATCAAGGGTCAAACGCTCTTTAACCACATAGTCAAAAGCTGCGATGCGGCGAACCGTTTCGGTTAGGTCTTCGCGCTCAACCTCGGCTAAAAAGCCGACCCGACCCAGGTTTACACCCAGCAGCGGAACCTGCTGTTCACGCACAATCTCAGCGGCTTTCAAAATGGTGCCGTCACCACCCAAAACCATAACCAGCTCAAGAGCATCGGCCGATACGCCATCACCCGAACCCACGACATCAAGTTCGGCAACTTGAGCCCAAACCGGTGAAACCTGCTTAGCGCACAGCGCCAAATCGCCACCAGTCATAACCGGTGTGATGCCAGCGGCGGTTAGGCCAACACAAGCCTCAGCAGCGGCTTCGATAGCTTCGGTGCGACCAGTGTGCACCACGAGCAAAACATGCCTAGAACCGGTCATTTGCCCTCCTTAGCTAACGTGTCGATCCTCTCGTTCCATTCTTGCCCATTCCAAGGCTGGTTTGGGGTTATCCACAACAAATATTCGAGGTTGCCGTGGGTGCCAGGCAGTTGCGAACGTTGCAAACCTGCGATGCCAAACTTGAGCTTGGCGGCCTCGTCAACCACCTGGTGAATCGCACCCGCGCGCAAGCGGTGGTCGGTAACAATGCCGTGAGCTGAAAGGCTCTGCTTGCCCACCTCAAACTGCGGTTTGATGAGCAAAACCATGTCGGCATTAGGTGCCACCGAAACGATTTGCTGCAGCACCAACGTCAAAGAGATAAACGAAAGGTCGCCCACCACAAGGTCGATTTTTTGATCGGCCACTGCTACCCCGCTGCGCTCGGCAAGAGTTTCGGGTGAGAGCTCGCGGGCATTGAAGCCCTCCATCGAAATAACACGCGGATGCGCGGCAAGTTCAGGCACGATTTGGTCGTGGCCGACATCTAAGGCAAAAATCTGTTTGGCACCACGGCGAAGCAACACGTCGGTGAAGCCGCCGGTTGATGCACCCACGTCAAGGCAAGTTTTGCCCACCACGTCGATCTCGGCAAAAGCGTCAAGGGCCGCAGCCAACTTGTGACCGGCGCGACTAACATAATCAACGGCCTCAAGCACCGAAATTTCTTCTTCGCCAGTTACCGGTTGAGCCGGTTTGCGTGCCGGCTTGCCAGCAACGATTACCCGGTCAGCGTCAATCAAAGTTGCGGCGTGGTTGCGTGAACGGGCTAAACCGCGCTCAACCAGAACCACATCGAGGCGCATTAGTTGGCGCTCGAAGCATCGGTGTCGGCATCAACCGACATCAACGTGGTTTCAAGCACGTTGCGCAACTGAGCCCAAGCCTCAGGTTGCTCTTCAATCTCAAGGGCGCGAATGCGCTCAACCTCAGCCTGAACCTGTTCAATAAAATCTGCAGCCATTTAGGCCTCCTCATACAAAGCTGGCTCAACATCAAGACCATAGATTGGTGTTTCACTGTTATAAATTAAAGCGGATGCCGCCCGCAGCGCACCCAAAGACTTCGGGTCGCCAGCGGTGACGCGCACCTTATTGCCGAGCAACTCAACCTCGGCACCCAAACACTTGTAACCCCGCTTGGTCTGCTTTGGCGCGTCATATGGCGCGCAGAGTTGCATGAGGTTGTCAAGAATGTAGGTTGGGCGCTCGTGAGGCTTGCATCCGAGCACGTCTTTTCGGTTGCTCACGCCAGTTAGCACTAGCACGCTAGCGATGCCAGCCCGGTTTGCACCAATAATGTCGGTGTCAATGCGGTCGCCCACAAAAAGCGGCTTCGAGGCGTTGAAATGCCGCACGGCGGTTTCAAAAATCGCAGGCTCAGGTTTGCCCGCAACCACAGGCAGTTGACCAACTGCGGTGTGAACCGCCGACACCAACGTGCCGTTGCCTGGGGCCAGACCCTTTTCTTGCGGCAGCGTCCAGTCGCTGTTGGTTGCAACCCATTTGGCTCCGCCTTGAATTGCGAAGGCTGCTTCGCTCAGGTGAGTCCAGCTCACATCAGGCGCAAAACCTTGAATTACGGCAGCCGGCTTGGCATCACTATTGGCCACAAGCTCGAAACCCGCACTAGTCACGCGGTGACGAAGCCCTTCACCGCCAACCACTAGCACTTTAGCGCCAGGCTCGATCATGGTGGCAAGCAGTTCAACC
>CAIYTL010000022.1 GCA_903929105.1 uncultured Micrococcales bacterium
AAGGTGACGGCTGGCTAATCGCTGTGCCGCAGCTCGACAACTTCACAACCATCACCAAACGCCTCGACAAAGCCAAAGAGCTAGTCGAAAGTCGCGCCCGCGAAGTCTATGGCGCTGAACTGTGCGACATAGTCATCAAAGTTGAAGCAGAGATGCCCGGAATCATCTGCGATATCGAATCGGCTCAGCACAAAATGCTTGAAGCATCACGCCTTCAAGAAGAAGCCTCGGCTGAGATTAGAAACGTTGTTCTTCGAATGCGCGAACAAGGTTTGACCATGCGCGACATTGCAGTTTTGCTAGGTGTTACACCTCAACGTGTGGCACAGCTCGTGCCCCATGACGTTGCCGCCTAAACTATCGCGCTAGATCTTCCAGGCGGGCAAACGCCATGCGCGATAAACAGCAATCATTCTCAAAGCGACGATGAAGCCCGCCGAAACACCTAAAGTCAAAAGACTTGGCCAGTTCAAACCATCGCCGAGCAAAACCAACCAGGCTCCAGTGAAACCGACCACCGAATAAGGTTGGTGGTCGCTAAATGCGCGCGGAATCTCGTTGACCACAATGTCACGCAACACTCCACCAAAAACGGCAGTCAAGACCCCTAAAATCACTGCGACAATCGCCGGCATGTGCTCGGCGAGTGCAATCTGCGTGCCACCAGCGGTGAAAATTCCAAGGCCGATAGCGTCAGGCCAAAGAATCGCTCGCTCGGTGAACTCAAGGTGACGGCCGCGCAGAAACACCATGGCTAAAACGCAAAGCGCCAAAATGCCATAGATCCAGTTGACGTTTTGAACCCAAAAGAACGGGCGGCGATCAAGAAGAATGTCACGCAAAGTGCCGCCACCAAAAGCAGTCAAAGCTGCCACCATGGCCATGCCCACAAAATCGAGCTTTTTGCGTGCAGCCTCAATGAGCCCGCTCAAAGCAAAAGTAATAATGCCCACACCCTCAAACATCATGGCGCCGTTGGTGGCCCACCATTCGCCAACTGATTGAGAAGTATTCACAAAAAATGAGTTTATTCGCTTTTGCTTGCTTAGCCACGAGGCGGCTAGTGACCGGCCAATGACCGCAATTTCTAGCGGCAAATCGCTCAACCTTGTTTAGTTTTGAAATGACAGAAAGAGAGCGCCCGTGAACACTAAACCCAAGAAATCGATTTTGACAGTTACAGCATCGCTGCTGATTGCTTCGCTGAATTTTGCGCCCAGTGCCCATGCCGCTGGAACTTCGCCTTCGGCGCCTCTTAATGTAGCCACTTCAGCTGTAAAGGCGCACGAAATCACGGTCACTTGGAACATGCCCACAGATTTAGGAGGCGGCGACCTGACCAACTATGTGGTGGCGGTGTCACGTGATGGTGGCAAAAGTTGGCACTCTGCAATCAATTTGAATTTTGATGATCTAACTATGCCTAGCCAGAGCCAAGCGGTTAACATGCTCGATGATTACTACTGGCTGCACGCAAACACCACTTTTAGACTCAAAGTTGCTGCAGTTAATGATGCTGGAACTGGGCCTTTTTCGCAGATTGTCACTGTTACTACTCCGACTTCGGTTCCAATGGGCTACTTGGGTCTTGGCGCGGCAGCAAAATACGGCCCTAAGGGAGGTCTGCTTTTGACTTGGGTTGCCCCAGCCGATAACGGTGGCAGCAAAATTCTCGGTTACAAGGTTTACTATCGAGCCGCTGGCACAAAAACTGGTGCCGCCGGCTCTTCAAGGTGGGTGCTCATGGCAAACCTCGACCCGAAAGTCTTTAAGTTTGAAACACCTGTGCTGGCCAAAGGCAAGAATTGGGAGATCGATGTGCGAGCATACAATGCAAAAGGCCTCGACGGCGGTTCTTCTCTTATCATCGACATCGCCAAGAATGGCAAGTTGCTGATGTTCCGCTAATGACAAGCGCTCACGGCCTAAGAGTCAAATCGCCCTTATGTCAAAGATAGTCAGTGCTGGTTGACTAAATCTGAGGTGACTCCTAGGTGGCTCTATCTTCGATTTTTCAGTCTTTCAATTTCGGCATCAATCGCTGATTCTGTTATTGGGCGATTGAACGAAAACCCGTAGGCGTCAGAAAGTGACAGCACGACGCCAATACCCATTCCCAGTGCCGGCCACATTGGCCAAAAATAACCACCAGGCGAGGTCATAAACCAAATCACAACTAGACCAATATTTACCAAGATTGTGATGCCTAAAAACTGCCAAGCGCTTCGCTTTTTTTCTATCGACTGTTTAGCCGCCTCGCGAAGCTCGGCTTCTGGTGTTTGCTTGATATCGTTCATGATTTCAGGCTACTAGTCGAAGTACTTCCTCACCAAAGTGCCATGCTCTCCCATTTCGCGAACTACCTCGAAGCCCTCATCGAGATACATTGATAGAAAGCCGCGATAGTTAGAGGCTTGTTGACTTGGCAGCGTGTAGGGCGCAGCTTCTACCGCGGCGAATCCGAGTTCGCCTAAGTCGAAG
>CAIYTL010000023.1 GCA_903929105.1 uncultured Micrococcales bacterium
AAAGATCACACATTTGTTCAGCGCCTAGTTGATACCGGCCGAATTACTGCCGAAGAGGCTTTGGTTCACCCCCGCCGCAGCGTCTTAATGAGGGTTTTAGGCGATGTCGAAGATGCGCCCGAGATTGACCTAATGACTCTAGGCACCAAGCCGGGTGACCGTTGGCTGCTTTGCTCAGACGGGCTTAGCGGGGTTGTGCCCGACGATGTGCTCGAGCGCATTCTGCTCGAACCTGGCAGCCCCGACGACGCCTGCGAACTGTTGGTTTATGAAGCTCTCGAGCATGGCGCACCAGACAACGTCACGGTCGTCATAGTCGACATCAAGTCACCGGCATATGCGTTGAACAGCGAACCAGAGGTTAAGTTCTTAGGTTCAGCTGCCAATGATGTTGTTGTTGAACAAAACAAAGACCGCCGTTTTTTGAGGCTGCTTAACCCAAGAAACCTGCCCGAAGTTTTTGGTTTGAACCAAGACCCTGCGGCTTTCTTGCCAGAGTCTGACGAATATTTAGAACTGATTCTTCGCCAAACCAGATCTCGCGTGCGAATGCACCGACTAAGGCAACTGCTGGTTTTGCTGGCTGGGCTTGGCCTAGTCTTTGGTGGCCTTTTTGCTGCCTACAGCTATACACAAACTCGCTATTACATCGGCGAGTCAAGCTCTGGCAACGTTGCCATCTTCAAGGGCATTCACGAATCGTTTGGTTCTCTAAAGTTCTCTGAGGTTTATCGAGAAACCAACACCAAAGTCAATGACCTGAGCTTGCTTCAGCAAGACGAAGTTCGACGCACCATTTCGGCCGACAGTTTGACAGACGCATATATAAAGTTCGACATCTTGCTGACGATTGAGGGCAAATGAGCCGGCCTTCGCTTTTGCAACGTGCAACGAACGTGATCAAAGACCAAACTGATCCGCACACCATAACCATGAACCTCGGTCGATTGATTAGGGTGGTGCCTAGAAACCGAAACATTGAGGCCAGCCTGATTCTCTTTGTTCTTGGCCTATATGCTTTTGAACTTGCCCAGGTGCAACTTTCAACGATTGCAAAAATCACTCCTGAACTTTTGGCCTACTGGTGGCCAATCGCACTGCTTGCGTTGGTCATGCACGTCGTGTTGCGTTTCAAAGCCAGCGAGGCTGACAGTCTGATGCTGCCAATCGGGTTGGCCCTGAACACGCTGGGCATCAGCGAGATCTATCGCCTAGACATCGCGAACACTCTCACTGGGGGCCAAGCTCAGTTTGGGTCAAAGCAGGTTATTTGGAGTTGCATAGCCATCGCCATGGCAATTCTTGTGATCTGGTTGGTGCCAAGTCACCTGTTCTTGAGGCGATACGTTTACATCTCGATGATTGTTGGTGTTGCGCTGCTAATTTCGCCCATGCTGCCTTTGATCGGTCTAAAGATTAACGGTGCACAGCTCTGGATCTCGATCGCGGGACTCACTTTTCAACCCGGCGAATTAGCCAAAATTGCTTTGACAATATTTTTTGCCGGATACCTTGTTACTCACCGCGAGTCACTGGCCGCAGTGGGTCGCAAAGTTCTTGGGCTTCGCCTGCCTCAGGCACGTGACCTTGGGCCGATTCTGCTGATTTGGCTAGCTAGCTTGATGGTGCTGGTTCTTCAGCGTGACCTTGGAACATCGCTACTTTATTTTGGCCTGTTTCTCGTCATGATTTATGTGGCCACCTCTCGGTCGATTTATGCTTTTGTTGGTCTTGGAATCTTCGCCACCGGAGCCTTTTTGGCAAGCCGCCTGCTCGATTATGTAGGCGGTCGTTTCGACGCATGGTTGAACCCTTTTAGTGACCTTCACTACAACGCCCAGGTCAACAGCAGCTATCAGCTGGTGCAAGGGCTTTTTGCTATGGCCCACGGCGGAATTTGGGGTACCGGTCTCGGCGGTGGAATGCCCCAGATTGTCCCTGTCGCCGAAAGTGACTTTATTATTTCTAGCCTTGGCGAAGAACTAGGACTCATCGGTCTTTTTGCAATCTTCGGGCTTTACCTTTTGCTGGTCTCTAGAGGTCTTCGCATCGCGTTCAACCACACCGATGATTTTTCGAAACTCTTAGCTGTTGGTCTGAGCTTCGTTATTGCGCTGCAAACTTTCATTGTCGTTGGCGGCGTAATGAGAGTTGTTCCTCTTACCGGGTTAACAACTCCATTCTTAGCCGCCGGTGGTTCATCACTCCTCGCGAACTGGATCATCATCGGCCTCTTGCTGAGAATCTCTGATTCTCTGAAAAGCCAACCGCAGCAGGTGGTGGTCGAATGAATCGTGAAATGCGTCGAGTATCCGTCATGATTTTTGCCATGTTTTTTAGCCTGCTTTTGGCTGCGACTTTGATTCAATTTGTGAACGCCGATTCACTAATGGCCAACGGTCACAACCCGCGAAGCCTTTATGACGCCTACAAAACACAACGCGGTTCGATTCTGGCCAATGGCAAGCTGCTTGCCTGGTCTGTGAAGACCGGCGACAAATATCAATACCTGCGTGAATATGACAATGCCGCCTACAGTGCAATCACCGGTTTTTACAGTCTGACCCAAGGCACCACTGGGCTCGAAAATTCGCTAGACAGTTACTTAACCGGCAAGAACTCGTCGCAGTTTTTTGAACAGGTGAACGCCTTGCTTTCGGGCAACCCGCTCGCTGGCGCATCGGTAAACCTGACCATTGACCCTAAAGTGCAAAAAGTTGCCTACGACGCGATGGGCAAACTCACTGGTGCGGTGGTGGCAATTGAGCCGACAACCGGCAAGATTTTGGCGCTGGTCTCAACTCCCGGTTTCGATGCCAACCTGCTTGCTGTGCACAACACAACACTTTCGACCTACAACTATCAACACCTTGTGAACCAGTCAAACAGCCCGCTCATCAACCGTGCCATCGGCGGCGACCTTTATGCGCCCGGTTCTGTGTTCAAAATTATTGTCGCTTCAGCCGCTCTAGAATCAGGCAAATACAAACCGACCTCGATGTTCCCCAACCCTAAAAGATTGCTTTTGCCCGGCACCGCAACCTACATCTATAACTCTGGCGAGGGCAAGTGCGGTTCATCAAAGGCAAAAGTCAGCATCGCCGACGCTTTGAGGTTCTCGTGCAATATTCCGTTCGCCGAACTTGGCTTAGCCTTGGGGCAACAGGCAATCGCAGAGCAAGCGCAAAAGTTCGGCTTTGGCAAATCATTCGAATTGCCAATGGCTTCGACCCCGAGCCAATACCCAACCGGCATGGATGACGCCCAGACCGCGCTATCTTCTTTCGGTCAGTTCAACGACAAAGTTAGCCCGCTTCAAATGGCAATGGTTAGCGCCTCGATTGCCAACGGTGGAGTCATGATGAAGCCCACCCTAATCAACAGTATTTTGTCGCCAAACCTATCGGTGCTCAGCAGCTTTGGCAGCAACTCGCTCGGCCAAGTTGTTAGCCAAGACACAGCAAACAAAGTTAAGAACATGATGGTCGGTGCCGTTTCTAGCGGTGTCAGCTCGAACGGGCGCATTCCAGGGGTAAGGGTTGCCGGCAAAACCGGAACCGCGCAAAACGGTGCGGGTCAGCCATACACTCTTTGGTTCACAGGTTTTGCTCCAGCCGAAAACCCGCAGGTGGCTGTTGCAGTAGTAATCGCAAACGGTGGGGGGATCGGCCAGCGAGGTTTCGGAAACCTGTTAGCTGCACCAATTGCACAAAAAGTTATGAGAGCGGTGCTTGGCAAATGAAACCACTAGCGGGTCAACTCTATGGCGGCAGATATCGTCTAGTCAGCCTAATTGCAACCGGAGGAATGGGCGAAGTTTGGGTGGCAACCGACGAGGTTATTCTGCGCGACGTAGCCATCAAAATTTTGCGACCCGAATATCTGAGCGACCCGAACTTTCTTGAACGCTTCAGAACCGAGGCTCGCCACGCCGCCATGGTAAACCACGAAGGCATCGCCAACGTTTTTGACTATGGCGAAGACGGCGGTTCAGCATATTTGGTTATGGAGAAAGTGCCGGGTGAGTCTCTTGCCAAAGTGCTCGAAACCGAACTTTCGTTGCCTGAACGCAAAGTGTTAAACATCGTTGCTCAAACGGCCAGGGCGCTTTACGCTGCGCACTCCCAGGGTTTGGTGCACCGCGACATCAAACCCGGCAACCTATTGATCACGCCCGACAACGATGTGAAAATCACCGACTTTGGCATTGCCCGAGTAGCTGATCAGGTTTCTCTGACAGCAACCGGCCAAGTAATGGGAACAGTGCAATACCTCGCACCAGAGCAAGCTACCGGCAAGCCGGCAACAGCCTCGACCGATATTTATGCGCTCGGCGTCGTCGCCTATGAGGCCCTGGCTGGTCGCCGCCCTTTCACCGGCGAGTCACAAATGGCAATTGCAATGTCGCACATCAACGATGTTCCGCCAGCAATGCCAGAGTTTGTGAGCGAATCGGTTTCGGCGCTAGTAATGAACTGCCTGGCCAAAAAACCCGAAGAACGGCCTGCGAATGCTTTAGTTTTGGCGCAAAAGGCAGAGGCTTTGCTAAACGGCACAGCAAGTTCGAGTAGTGACACCGCCACTAAGGTCATGCCAAATCTTGACACCACGCGCACTCAGGTTCTGACTGTTGACAC
>CAIYTL010000024.1 GCA_903929105.1 uncultured Micrococcales bacterium
CAATCGAAATCAACGACGTAGCCCCCATCGCGGCGGGCGAACGTCACGGCAAGGCGTGGCACCTGTTCACCGTCTGGTCGTCACCAAACCTAGAGTTCGCCACCGTCTTTGTTGGCGCGCTTGCGGTTCTATATTTCGGTCTCAACATCTGGCAAGGCATCTTGGCAGTTGTGGTTGGTAACGCTCTTGCAGCGCTGACCCACGGCTATTTCAGCACCTTTGGCCCTAAGGGCGGTCTGCCTCAGATGGTTCTAGGTCGCACTGCTTTCGGCAAGCTAGGAAACCTGATTCCATCAGGTCTAAGCACCCTAGTTGCAGGTATCGGCTGGTTCGCAGTTAACACTGTTTCAGGAACCTTGGCACTTGCAGCGCTAACCAAACTTAACTCTGTTGTGGCTCTGCTAATAGTCATCGTTGTGCAGGTTGTCATCGCTTTCGTTGGCCACAACCTGATTCAGGTTTGGGAACGCTACACCTCATACTTCTTGGCTGTAGTTTGGATCATCGTTCTAGTGGTCGTGTTCGGTCACCCAGGCGCATTCGACGTCAAACCACTAGCGGCAGGCGCTTCAGATGCATTCCCTTGGGCATCGTTCACCCTAACCGCTGGTGCAGCCTATGGTTACACCGCAGGTTGGACCCCATTCGCATCTGACTACACCCGCTACCTACCTGCAAACGTCAACAAGCGTTCACTTGGTTTGTACGCAGGTTTGGGTAACTTTGTTAGCACCAGCCTTCTAATGATTGTTGGTGTTGCGGCCTTCAACATTCTCGGTGGTGGCGCTGTCTTCTCAGACAACCCAACCCAGCCGTTCACTGACAGCCTCGGCGGCTTTGCGGCAATCACCCTGCTAGCAAGCACCATCGGTTCGTTCTCGGCAAACGTTCTAACCGTTTACTCGGGTGCAATGTCGTTCTTGGCAATGGGCTTCAACCTTGGCTTCAAGACTCGACGCGCAATCATGGTTGCAATCGCTGGTGTAATCGGTGGCATCACCGCTTATCTAGCGGTTCAAGACGGAAACCTACACGATCAACTAGAGCACTTCTTGCTAGTTGTTTCTTACTGGGTTGCACCTTGGTTGGCAGTTGTTTTGGTTGACCGCATCTTGCGCAAGGGTCAAGACTTCACCGCTCTTGCACTAGCAAAACGCGAGAACGCAGCTGGTGTTATCTCGTTCGTGATCGCGACCGTATTCTCAATCTGGGGCTTCGCTAACCAAGTTGCATACATTGGTCCTCTAGGCAAGGCTTGGAACGCCGGTGACATCACTCCAGTTGTTGGCTTCGTTCTAGCTGGCGTGCTCTACTACGTTCTTGCTAAGGCTTTGAAGAGCGACAAGAAGTAGTCACACTTCCCAAATAAACCACGGTGGTGTCTGAGCAATCGGGCACCACCATTTTTGGTTAAGTTTCACGCTAACCACCTTCGCCAACCGCGCACCTCATGCGGCAACCCCAAACCTGCACCTCGGCAGACCCCACAGTTTGCCCACAACGTCGCTTTATGAAAGGCTTCAAACATGGAATTCAAAGTCGGTCAGATCTTCGCCACAGACGAAGAAAAACTTGAGGTTGCAATCGCCGAGGCCCACCTTGGCTTGGCTGAAGGTGGCATTCCTATCGGTGCCGCACTTTTCGACGAGCACGGTGCGCTCCTGGGCAGCGGGCATAACCTGCGAGTTCAGAATGGTGATGCTTCGATGCACGGCGAGACCAGCGCGTTTAGAAACGCTGGGCGCCAAAAGAGCTACCGCAAGGTCACGCTTGCCACTAGCCTTTCGCCCTGCTGGTATTGCTCAGGCTTGATTCGCCAGTTCGGCATAGGTCGGGTAATCGTTGGCGATGACAAAAACTTTATGGGCGGTCAAGAATGGGTCGCCGAACACGGCGCCGAAGTGCATGTGCTCAACCACCCAGCGCTCATCGAGCTGATGTCAGACTTTATCGACGCAAACCCAGAGCTTTGGAACGAAGACATCGGCGAGGAATAAACCCTAGCCAAGATTGGCGCGCAGGTAGGCCGTTAGGGCCAGCGCCAAGATGGTTCCGCCGAGCATAAACGGCCCGAACGGCAATGCGCTCTTTAGAGTTGCTCTGCGTGCGATCAACAGCACCACGCCAACCAAAGCGCTCAAGAAAAACGTCAGCATAAGAGCAACCAAAGCGGTGCCCCAAGAAACCCAGCCAGCCAGCAGACCAACAATGCCGGCGAGCTTGACATCACCCATGCCTAAACCAGCAGCATAAATAACGTGAAGCAGCATAAACAGGGCAAGCGCCACCAGTGCACACAAACCGGCCTGCCACAGGGAATCCCAGCGGTTTGAGACCCAGGCAGGCACTAGAAGGCCGACCGCAATAATCGGGTAAGCCGGGTAAACATATTTGTTTGGTAAGCGCATTTCACGAAAATCAATCACGCTGAGCACAATCGAAAGCCACAGAAAATAGGCATAAACCGGCAGAGCCCAAATGCTCAAAATCGTGTCGTTGATAAAGCTCATGAAGGTCATTTTTCGCTTCTTTTGTTAGAGGGTTTGAAGACCAGTCATCATGCCAACCACTGCTGGGCCGATCACCACAACAAAAACTGCAGGCAAAAAGCAAAGCATTAGCGGCATAAGAATTTTCACGGTAACTTTTTGGGCGCTTTCGCGGGCAGCATCTTTGCGCTTTTGACGCATGTCACGTGCCTGCTCGGCAAGCACACCTGCCACCGGAACACCCATGCGGTCAACTTGCAAAAGCGCTGTGCCAAACTGGCGCAAACCAGGGCTCTTAGTGCGCTCAACAAGTGCTGTGAGAACCTCGTTGCGCGACTTGCCCAAACGCATTTCGCCGAGCAAGGCGCCAAGTTCTTCAGAAACTGGGCCATCTAAACCGGTTGAAACGCGCGCAGCGGCAGCCTCAAAGCTCAGACCAGACTCAACACAAAGCGTCAGCATGTCGATCGCATCAGGCAAGTTTTTGTCCATGCTCAGCTCACGCTTCTGGCTGTCATTGACAACCAAAATGTCAGGAACAAAATAACCAAACACTGTGAAAACTATGCCCCAAAGAAAACCTTGGCCCGGTTGGCTCGACATCATAAGCAAGCCCAATAGAACACCAACTAAGCCATAAAGGGCCTTTTGATAAACCAGGTTTTCAAGAGCCGACTGGCCATATTTGCCAGAACCCTGCAGCCTGGCCGTAATGCGAGCGCGATACTTGGCGCTCATCAGACGCCATCCGAGTTTAAAAATTAGGCTACTGGTCTTTTTATTGTCAGATACCGCGACTTTGACTTCGTTTGGATTCTGGGTGTATTTAGGCAGAGTCTTAAGCAGGCGACGGTTGCTTTCGCTCGCCATCAAACCGCCAAGCCTCGTCACCAATAAAAACAGCGCGCCGCCGAAACCGAAACCGGCAATGTATGGCAGCAGGTCAAAAAAGGCGCTCATACGTCAATCACCACAAGTTTGCGCAACCAAAACCAGCCCACGGTCACAAGAGCCACAAAAACGCCCGCCATGACCATGCCCATTGTGTTAGACCAAAAGAATGAGACATATGCTGGGCGAATCAGCAACAAAATGCCAAAGGTGCCTACGGGCAGGCCAAGCAAAACATAAGCCGAAAGTTTGCCTTCAGCCGAAAGCACTCGAACCTCACGGCGAAGGTCGGCGCGGCTGCGAATAGTTGTTGCAACGTTGTCGAGCACGCCCGAAAGTGATCCACCGATTTCACGCTGAATGTCTAGGGCCTGCACAAACCAAATCAAATCGTTGCTGTTCATGCGGTTGGCGGTGCGCATCAGCGCCTCTTCGAGTGTCGAACCGAACTGCACCTCGGTGAGTGCATAGTTCATTTGAACGCCAACCTCACCGCGGTCTTGACGAGCAGCAGACTCTAACGCTTGAGTGAAAGGCAAGCCGGTGCGAAGGCCAGAAGCCAAGACCTGCATCAAACCTGGCAACTCATCGGCAAACTTGATGGCTCGCTTGGTGCGACGGCTATTCAAGAACGCTCGAGGGCCAAAATAGGCCGCTGCAGCACCAAACAGCAAACCGATGATAGGTGAGCCCGACAGATAGGTGCCAATGATGAACGTCAAAGCACCAGAAGCCGCGATTACACCGAGCCAGCCGTCGGGGCTAACTGAAACACCTGCAGCCAAAAGGTCTTCAAACAGTGATGCTCGCAAAGCTGTTAGGCGCTTTTCAAATGCACTTTTTGGCTTGTCGGCCTCGATGTCTAGGGTTTCACCAGCACCAGAAACTCGCGCGTAGCTTGCTAAGAGTTTGGCGCGGTTTTTAGCAGTTCGTTCACGGTCATAAAACCCGCCGATGGCTATGACGAAAAAGGCTGTCGCTACGAAAGCCAAACCGCCAATCACTAACGGCATGTAGTCTTTCATCGCTGAAAGCTCGCCATATTCAAGTTGACGCCGGCCTCAGCCAAACGATTCACAAAAGTCGGCAACGCACCTGTTGGGCGCAAAACACCAAGACGGTTGTCTACTGGAGTTTCAAAATAGTCAAACTTGAACAGATCTTGAGTCTTTAAAACACCATCGGCAACCTCGATGATTTCGGTGATTGCGGTGACGTGCCTTGAGCCATCGCGAAGGCGGCTTTGCTGCACAATCAGGTCGATTGCTCGCCCAATCTGGTCACGAATTACAAGAACTGGCAACTCCATGCCCGCCATCAAACCCATGGTTTCAAGGCGCGAAACGGCGTCGAGCGGGTTGTTGGCGTGCACGGTGGTTAGCGAACCGTCGTGGCCTGTGTTCATAGCCTGAAGCATGTCTAGGGCCGCGCCGTCACGAACCTCACCAACCACAATGCGGTCAGGGCGCATGCGCAAAGAGTTTCTAACCAGCTCGCGAATCGAAATCGAACCCGAACCCTCAATGTTCGCAGGGCGAGTTTCAAGTCGAATCACGTGAGGTTTATTTAGTTGAAGTTCAGCAGAGTCTTCGATGGTGACAATGCGTTCATCTTCTGGAATAAACGAAGAAAGAACGTTTAGCGTTGTGGTCTTGCCCGAGCCAGTACCACCGCTGATAACAATGTTTAGACGACCTCGCACGCACGCCTCAAGAATCTCAAGAGCCGATGGTGTGATCGTGCCGGTGACCAACATGTCACGGGCGGTGAAAGGTTCTTTGAAGAACTTACGAATCGTAATGTTGGCACCATCGAGGGCAATCGGCGGCACTACAGCGTTAACACGGCTGCCATCAAGCAAACGGGCGTCAACCAAAGGGCTTGACTCATCGATGCGACGACCAACTCGGCCCACAATGCGGTCAATGGTTTTGCGCAAGTGGTCTTCGCTGGTGAACTTCAAATCAGCCAGTGTCAGCCTGCCTTTGCGCTCAACATAAATGGTGTCGTAACGAACCACCATGATTTCGCTGACTTCAGCGTCGCGCAAAAGCTGCTCGAGTGGGCCGTTACCAAGAATGTCATCAACGATTTGTTGCAACAATTCAGCACGGTCAATGTCGGTTAGCGGATACTCGCCTTTCTCCATAACCGTGCCAATGGCAGCAAAAACTGCACTTTCGAGCGTTTCGGCGTCCATTTGGCCGGCATAAAGATATTGACCGATTTTGGTTTTCAGCTCGTCGCCCTCTTTATAATAATGAAGTGCATCAGTTATATCTTGAAGCGTTACCATTTGTTCTTCTTTGAATGGTCCTGCTTTTGTTCTGATTAATTCTTCCATGTGTGCTCCGCAC
>CAIYTL010000025.1 GCA_903929105.1 uncultured Micrococcales bacterium
AGAAGGACAACTGATTTAGGGAAAAAAGAAACCCGCCAAATCGCTTGATTGACGGGGTTCTTGCTCTTTCAGCGGAGAATGAGGGATTCGAACCCTCGAGGGCTTGCACCCAACACGCTTTCCAAGCGTGCGCCATAGGCCACTAGGCGAATTCTCCAGTTGTTACCTTGGCAAGTTTAGCGGTGCAGTTTATCGTCAGCAGTGGTTGACGGTTACCTTGCCTTTGACTGCGGTCACGCACACGCTACCGGTTGATCCGTTAACTTTTGCACTAACTTTCAAGCCGTTCTTCACGCCTGTGTACTTGTATTTGAGTGCTTTTGCAGCTGCGATGAGGTTGGCTGGGCCGGTTGCGACTTTTGCTTTTTTGGCGAGGGTTTTTGCTTTGGCAGAGATTGCCAACGCCCTCGGCATGACCGCATTCTCGGCGTCAATTCTGGTGCTCATAGCTTCTAGTTGAGCCGAAGTAACAGTCACTGGGGCTACAGGTAGGTTCACGACGAGTGCATTATTTGCCGTCTCGGTTACCGTCATGTTCAGTGTCAGGGCGTCACCAGCAGATTCGTTCACTGTCATCGCTGTCATGAATCCGTCGGCATTGAAAGTTAGTTGAACTGTGAATGCCAGGGGAGTACTTAGGCCAGTAATCGTTGCTTGGCCTGAATAGGAGTACGTTGTACTTTGCGCGTCATTCTGAGCTGGTGCCGACGTGATGTTGCCGAACAACATGTTTGCCGTGACAGCACCGCTTGAACTCAACGACGCAAGTGGGTCTTGAGACGCTGCCGAAAACAAAGTCGATGGGTCAATCGGAATCGCTCCGGTAGCCAACTGTGGGCTTGGCGTTTTGACCATTGTTGCTGACTTTTTGCCTAAACGGGCAAGAGCGGCTGTCGCATTGTTCACCGGCACGTCGACGTTGTTATATGAGGCAATGCTTTGCAGGTAGGCACCGTCGACAAAGTAGTAGTCAATGCCTAAGTTCGACCCAAAGGTGCCACTGGTTGAGAGGTGAGCTGAAGCAGCATTTCGGGTTGCGGCAATTGTGGCGTTGATGCCAATAGAAAAATATGTCGAAATCTCAGAGATGGCAATGGTTTGGTTTAGGCCCTGCAGAGTCGAAAGGTAGGTTGTGCTTCGCGCAGCTGCGGCGCTCAAGTCGATGAAGCCCTGGGTAGCCTGAAATTGGCTGTAGGTTAGCGAAGGCGTGTCGGCCATAGCGCTTGGCGCGTTTGCGCCAGTGATTGAAACTGCGAATGCGATTGCGGTTGCCAACATGGCTGCAGTGGTCTTAGACGGCTTGATCATGGTTCCCCCTCGTTTGTTAAATCGTATCGAAGGATCCCTTTTTTGGCACCTACTACACGACTGTGAAAGTACTTTGGTCGGCTGGGGTCACGTAGGTTAGAATTCTGATGGACTCCCCGTGCGGCGTCACCTCGGCCAACTCCCCCAGGATCGAAAGATAGCAAGGGTAACTGGGCTCTGGCGGGTGTGCGGGGAGTCTTTTTATTTCCATCGATGTTTCCACAACAGGCATCGATGCCCACCCAAGATGTCGGCGTTGAAAGGTAGGCTCTAAGCGTGGTTACCGCTCTATATCGTCGTTACCGACCAGAGACTTTCGCCGAGCTAATCGGGCAAACTCAGGTCACTACGCCGCTCATGACCGCGCTAAGAACAGACCGCGTAAATCACGCTTACCTTTTTAGTGGTCCGCGTGGTTGCGGCAAGACCACCAGTGCGCGAATTTTGGCTCGCTGCCTCAACTGTGCCGAGGGGCCAACCGATACCCCGTGCGGTGTTTGCCCAAGCTGTATTGAACTCAGCCGCGATGGTGGAGGTTCGCTAGACGTAATCGAAATCGATGCCGCCAGTCACAATGGTGTAGACGATGCCCGCGATTTGCGCGAGCGCGCAATCTTTGC
>CAIYTL010000026.1 GCA_903929105.1 uncultured Micrococcales bacterium
AAATTAGCTGGTGGGCGAATCGTGATCGATTTTGTTGACCTCGAAGCCGGCGCTCCAGGCAAAACCAGAGTCTTTAGCGAAAAACTTTCGTGTCCAAACGAACATGCGCTTTCACTAACCGAGATTGAACCCCGCACTTTCTCGTTCAATGCTCCTTTTGGCGCCTGCCAAACCTGCAGTGGCTTGGGCACCAAGATGTCTGTTGATGCCGACCTTGTTATCGGTGACCCCGACGCGAGCATTAACGACGGCGTGATTTTGCCGTGGTCAACGCAGGGCAAAGGTCTGTTTCACTACTTTTCTAGAATGCTTGAGGGTTTAGCTTCAGACCTCGAGTTCTCACTTGACACTGCCTGGAACAAGCTACCTGAAGAAGTTCAGCAGGCAGTTCTGTTCGGAAACAACTTTGACGTTCAGGTTAAGTGGAAGAACAAGTATGGTCGTGAGCTTCGCTACAGCACGGGCTTCGAGGGAGTGCTGACCTACATCGAACGCAAGTATCTTGAATCAGACATGGGTTACGCTCGTGAGCGCTGGGCCGGGTTCTTGCGTGAGGTCGCTTGCCCAGACTGCGATGGCGCCCGCCTGCGCCCCGAGGTTTTGGCCGTAAAAGTTGCTGGCACCTCGATCGCCGATGTCGCCCGCATGAGTCTAGGCAAGGCCGTTGAGTTTTTCGAAGGATTAACTCTTGACGAGCGCGATGTAAAAATCGCTGCTCAAGTGCTGCGCGAGATTCGAGCCCGACTCGACTTTTTGATGGCTGTCGGCCTTGACTACTTGAGCTTGGAGCGTGCTGCTGGAACGCTTTCTGGTGGTGAGGCTCAACGCATTCGCCTGGCAACTCAGATTGGCTCAGGCCTAACCGGCGTTCTGTATGTGCTTGACGAGCCGAGCATCGGTCTGCATCAGCGCGACAACCGTCGCCTAATTGACACTCTGATCAAGTTGCGCGACCTTGGCAACACGCTCTTGGTAGTTGAGCACGACGAAGACACCATTAAAGCCAGCGACTGGGTTGTAGACATTGGCCCAGGTGCCGGGGTCAACGGTGGTGAGGTTGTGCACAGCGGCCCCTACGAAGCACTTCTAACCAATGAGCACTCGATTACCGGTGCGTTCTTGGCTGGTCGCGAATCAATTGCGACGCCTTCAAAACGTCGAAGCATCGACCCTAAACGAATCATCAAAGTCGTTGGTGCTCGTGAAAACAACCTTAAAAACGTCGATGTGGAGTTTCCGCTCGGAACTTTCACAGCTGTCACCGGCGTTAGCGGCTCGGGTAAGTCCTCATTGGTTAACGACGTGCTCTATGAGGTGCTTGCCAACGCCCTCAACGGCGCTAAAGGCGTTGCGGGTCGTCACACCCGCATCGAAGGTTTAGAGCAGCTCGACAAAGTTGTTCACGTCGACCAGAACCCAATCGGTCGAACCCCACGTTCAAACCCGGCAACTTACACTGGCGTTTTTGACAACATTCGCAAGCTATTTGCCGACACCCAAGAATCAAAAGCCCGCGGATACCAACAGGGTCGCTTTAGCTTCAACGTAAAAGGTGGTCGCTGTGAAAGTTGCAGCGGCGATGGCACTTTGAAGATCGAAATGAACTTCTTGCCTGATGTTGATGTGGCTTGTGAGGTTTGTCACGGTGCCCGCTATAACCGCGAAACTCTGCAGGTGCTTTATAAGGGCAAGAGCATTGCCGAAGTTCTTGAAATGCCTATTGCCGAAGCGGCCGAGTTTTTTGCGCCTATCTCTTCAATTGCGCGCTTTCTGGTCACTCTGGTTGATGTTGGTTTGGGTTATGTGCGACTCGGTCAAAGTGCAACCACGCTTTCTGGAGGCGAAGCGCAGCGCGTCAAACTGGCCACTGAGCTTCAGCGCCGATCTTATGGTCGCACCATCTATGTTCTTGACGAACCAACCACCGGTTTGCACTTCGAAGACGTGCGAAAGTTGCTCTTAGTTTTGAACGGTTTAGTTGATAAGGGCAACACTGTGATTGTCATCGAGCACAACCTTGACGTTATCAAGAGTGCCGACTGGGTGATTGACCTCGGCCCTGAAGGCGGCTCGGGCGGCGGCGAGATTATTGCCATCGGCACCCCAGAGCAGGTAGCTAAAAACCCAGCCAGTTTCACAGGCAAGTTTTTATCAGAGGTTTTGGCTTAGTTAGCCAACTAAAAGGCACCCCCGATGGCCGACGAGCTTTGGTTTAGACCTAAAACCAGCGATATTCCAACTGAACCTGGCGTTTATCGATGGTTTGACGCTGATGGTCGAGTGCTTTACGTTGGCAAAGCTAAAAACTTGAGGGCGCGACTTAGTAATTATTTTGGCCCGCTCGAGAGCCTGCACGAACGCACGCGTCGCATGGTCACTTCGGCTGCTGATGTTAAATGGGTGATTGTCAACAGCGAGTTCGAAGCTCTTCAGCTTGAGTTCACTTGGATCAAAGAGTTCAACCCACCTTTCAACGTGCAGTTTCGCGACGACAAAAGTTATCCGTATCTTGCAGTGACGATGGGAGATGAGGTGCCTCGGGCGCTGATTACTCGCAACCGAGACATCAAAGGGGCTAAATATTTCGGGCCATACACCCAGGCTTGGGCAGTGCGTGAAACTCTCGACGTCTTGTTGAAGGT
Organism: uncultured Micrococcales bacterium; assembly: GCA_903929105.1. Classification (GTDB taxonomy): domain Bacteria; phylum Actinomycetota; class Actinomycetes; order Actinomycetales; family Microbacteriaceae; genus Rhodoluna. The sequence continues at coordinate 2,643 of CAIYTL010000026.1, forward strand.
TTACCCGGTTCGAACCTGTTCGAGCGGCATATATCAGCGCGCGAAACGCGAGAAACGCGCTTGCTTGCTGGGCGACATCGGCAAGTGCGCGGCACCCTGCATCGACCGCGTCACACCACCAGAGCACAAAGCAATCGCCAGACAATTCGTCGACTTTATGGGCGGCGCCGACACCGAGCACGTCGCCACGCTCAGAACCAAAATGGTTGAAGCCTCTGAGGCGCAAAATTATGAACTAGCAGCTCGGCTGCGCGACAACATAGTGGCCTTAGAAACTGTTTTAGAAAAAAGCGTGGTGGTTTTCAACGACCAAACCGACGCAGACCTTTTTGGCATAGCCGACGACGAACTTGCAGCCGCCGTTAGTCAGTTCATTGTGCGAGGCGGCCGCATTAGGGGTGTTAGAGGTTGGGTCGTAGACAAAGAGCTCGAACGTGATTTGCCCGAACTGGTTGAATATGTTCTGCAAAACAGTTACGGCGATGCCGCACGCGCCGACGAAAACCGCGAAGACGCAAACCGCGCACCCGGGCAGGTGGGGAACGATTCGATTCCCAAAGAGATTCTTGTGCCGGTTTTGCCGAGCGATGACGAAGCACTCACACATTGGCTAAGCAACCTGCGAGGCACCAAAGTCGAGATTCGAGTGGCTCAACGTGGCGATAAAGCAGCACTTGCTAAAACCGCAGAAACCAACGCTAAACACGCGCTGATGCTTTACAAAACTAAACGCAGCACCGATTTTGTAGCGCGAGCCGATGCGCTAAGCGGCATTCAATCAGCGCTTAACTTGCCAACCGCGCCGCTTCGAATCGAATGTTTTGACGTTTCACACCTCGGCGGCACCGGGGTAGTGGCATCGATGGTGGTATTCGAAGACGGCCTGCCCAAAAAAGATCACTATCGCCGATTCAACATCGAGAACACCACCGATGACACCGAGTCGATTTATCAAGTTGTTAGCCGTCGATTGAAATATTTAGCTACCGACGACGAAACTAAAACTGCAGACGGCACCGTTAGCAAATTTGCCTATCGCCCGGGTCTTTTGCTGGTCGACGGCGGTGAGCCCCAGGTTAACGCCGCAGCCCGCGCGCTGCGCGACTCAGGCGTTAAAGACATTGCGATTGCCGGCATTGCAAAACGTCTCGAAGAGATTTGGTTGCCGGGCGAGGCGTATCCGGTGATTTTGCCTCGAAACGCCAACGAACTGTTTTTGCTGCAACGTGTTCGAGATGAAGCTCACCGATTTGCAATCACTTATCAAAGAGAAAAGCGGTCGAGCGCAATTGCATCGACGCTTCAAGATATTCCAGGCTTAGGTGAAAAACGCGTGCGGGCACTGCTTAAGCACTTC
>CAIYTL010000027.1 GCA_903929105.1 uncultured Micrococcales bacterium
AAATCGGTCACGGCCACTAACCCTTTGGGGCGCTGAAACCGGCATGATGATGGCGCTGTATTCAAAGGATTACTGGCAGTATCTTCGTGCGGCGTTCGACCAAACTTTGAACTCGTCAGACGGATCTATTTTCTTGGCGCTGGCCGACTTCTATAACGATCGCGATGCTTCGGGCACATACAGTTCGAACACTCTTGAGGCCAATGCGGCCATCAACTGTTTAGACAACCGTTCTTCGAGTGCAATGGTTGACATGGTCACGCAAAACAGACGCCTGCTTAAAGTCAGCCCGACCTTGGGCCGTTACTGGCAGTTCGGCGCTATTCAGTGTTCGGTCTGGCCATATAAGGCGATCACACCACCTAGCAGCTATGCGGCAACGGGTTCGGCAAAGATTTTGGTTGTCGGCACAACAGGCGACCCTGCAACGCCATATTCACAAGCTGTGCACGTTGCAAACCACGTTCTCGAAAACGCTCAGCTGGTGACCTGGCATGGCGATGGTCACACCGCCTACGGTCACAGCAACCAGTGTGTTTCTGACGCGGTTGACGGCTATTTCATTGACTCGATTGAGCCGGCCCAAGACCCGCAGTGTTAGCTAGTTTTTAGGCAATAAAAAGTGCGACCAAAATCGCCACAAAAATCGCCACAAAAATAGCGGGTGTAACAAAACGAGCAACGTTTAGCCACGGGCTAAAAGCAATGATTTGCTTTGCTTGACGACTTTCAGCGCCAGCAGCTTTTAGGTCACCAGCAACTGCCAGTGCTTCAGTGGCAGCCGCATATTCAGCCAGCGCACCCAAAATTCCTGAGGCCAACAAGATGCCCGCAAAAGCCAGCTTCACCCAAAGAGCCGCATCGGCCAAACCAAACTGCAGCAAAGCAACACTTGTGATGAGCAGCGCGCTCGGTGCAAGTTGGGCGATGATCAGTTGATCGCGCAATTTGTTCCACTGTTGGATTAGTTCAGCGTTGGTCATGGTTGCTACTTTCTGGGTAGTGAAAAACGAAACTGCCAAACTCAAAGGCAGACACTTAAAGGTTAGATATGAAGCAGCCCCAAACCTCCACTTTTCAGCAAAAAATGGCGGTCAAATTTGTAAAACTGCTTTCGGGCTCGCCTACCGGCAACCCACCTTGGCTTGAAGCTGTTGCCGAGGGCGACACCGCCGGCCTATTTTTACCCAGCGATGCGCCCTGGTTAGTTCACAACGATATGGCGACGCTCGTCGGGGGAATCCGTGCGCTTTTATTGCAGGCTCTGCACCCTGGTTCGCTCGCCGGGGTAGCTCAGCATTCAAGATACAAAGTCGATGCCCTCGGCCGCCTCGCCGGCACGATTCGCTGGCTCACCGTCACGACCTATGGTTCAACGCAAGCAATCGCGGCTGAAGCCGGTCGAGTCAATCGTCTGCACGATCGGGTTAACGGTGAGTACACCACCGGCACCGGCCAGCAGGCGGCATACAGCGCGAGGCAAACTGACCTTTTGCGTTGGGTGCACATTGCTTTTTGCGACGCGTTTTTGACCAGCCACCAAATGTTCTCGCGCGCACCCATACCAGGCGGTGCCGACAACTACGTGGCGCAGTGGGCTCGTTCGGTCGAGCTGCTTGGTCTTGACCCAGCCACGCTGCCAACCAACGCCGATGCCATGCACGCCGAAATTCAGCAGCTGATAGCTGACGGCGTTTTAACCTCAACAGAACAAACGCGAGAGGTTGTTCGGTTTATTCGCCGCCCACCACTCAAACCGGCAACGCGCGTTGCATATTGGTTTTTGTTTCAAGGCGCAGTGCAAACCTTGCCCCTCAACATTCGCAAAATGCTTGGCGTGCGAGCTTTGCTGCCCAAGTGGTTCATCGTGCCCCTGGTCAGCTCAGGCCTGCGCGGCATCAGAGCCCTAATCGGCGACCGCTCGCCAATCGTTGAGGCAGCGCTCGCTCGCCTGCAGCGCGTTGGTGCTTGGCCTATCGGCTAA
>CAIYTL010000028.1 GCA_903929105.1 uncultured Micrococcales bacterium
CCATAACGAGCGATGCAGCCTTGGCTAGAGTGATTCCCAACGCTTTCGAAACGAACGGCACGGTGCGCGACGCACGCGGGTTGGCTTCTAGAACATAGAGCACATCTGCCGCTAGGGCGAACTGCACGTTCAGCAAACCGCGAACGCCGATTCCTTGAGCAATCTTTAGGGTTGCTTCACGCACTCGGGCAATTTGAGTGTCACTCATTGTGACTGGCGGCAGTGTGCAACTTGAGTCGCCAGAGTGAATACCAGCTTCTTCAATGTGCTCCATGACGCCACCAACATAAAGCTGCTCGCCGTCAAATAGCGCATCAATATCGATTTCGATTGCGTCATCTAAGAAGCGGTCGATTAGCAACGGATGCCCCGGACCAACGATGCCCTGGTCGGCGATGCGGTCAAAATAGTCGGCTAATGACTCTTGGTCATATACGATCTCCATGCCGCGACCGCCAAGAACGAATGATGGGCGAACCAAAACCGGATACCCGATTCGAGCTGCAATTTCGCCAGCTTCAGCGAGCTCATAAGCTGTTCCGTTAGCTGGCGCCAACAGGTTGCCAGCGTCAAGTATGGCACTAAACAAACCGCGCTCTTCGGCTAGGTCGATTGCGCTCGGGCTGGTTCCTAGAATCGGAATGCCGGCAGCTTCAAGACCTTTTGCCAGGCCCAGGGCAGTTTGGCCGCCCAGCTGCACAACTACACCAACTAGTTCGCCACTTTGCGATTCAGCGTGAATCACTTCGAGCACATCTTCAAGCGTTAGCGGCTCGAAATAGAGGCGGTCTGAGGTGTCATAGTCGGTTGACACTGTCTCTGGGTTGCAGTTGATCATGATGGTCTCATAACCAGCATCGCTCAACGCAAATGAAGCGTGAACACACGAATAGTCAAACTCCACTCCTTGACCGATGCGGTTAGGGCCTGAACCCAAGATGACAACCTTCTTGCGGTTGCTCGGGCGAACCTCGGTTTCTTGCTCGTAGGTGCTGTAGTGATAGGGCGTTTCAGCTTCGAACTCGCCAGCACAGGTGTCAACGGTTTTGAATACTGGGCGAAGGCCACGGGTGTGGCGAATGGCTCGCACCTCAGCCTCAGTGATGCCTCGAATCTCGGCGATTTGTGCATCGCTGAAACCGTGCTCTTTGGCCTCGAGCAAAATGTCGTCGCTGAGGTGCTCGGCCTCCCGAACCGCCGCTGCCACCTCGTTGATAAGAACGATCTGGTCGATGAACCACGGGTCAATCTTGGTGGCTTCAAAAACCTGCTCTGCGGTTGCGCCTTTGACTAAAGCCTGCTGAACGTTCACGATGCGACCGTCAGTTGGCACCTTGATAATCTCGAGCAGTTCGGCCGCTGTCGCCGTGTTGTGGTTCCAGTGGAACGACGAGCCGCGACGCTCAAGGCTGCGAAGCGCCTTTTGCAGAGCTTGACTGTAGTTGCGGCCGATTGCCATGGCCTCACCAACTGACTTCATGGTGGTTGTCAAAGTCGTGTCAGCTGCCGGAAACTTCTCGAATGCAAAGCGCGGAACCTTCACAACGATGTAGTCAAGAGTTGGCTCAAAGCTAGCTGGCGTTACCTTGGTGATGTCGTTAGGAATCTCGTCGAGTGTGTAACCAATCGCAAGCTTGGCAGC
>CAIYTL010000029.1 GCA_903929105.1 uncultured Micrococcales bacterium
GCAGGGTTTGGAATGTCGACAAGAGTCAACAACTCGACTGCACGAGCTTTGGCTGCTACGGGACCCATCGGAAAATGCACTCGCAAGGTTTCAACAATCTGGAATCCGATTGTGTAAACCGGGTTCAGAGCTGTCATTGGCTCTTGAAAAATGTACGCGACCTCTTTGCCGCGATACTTGCGCACGGTGTTTGGTGACGCCGAGAGCATGTCAACGCCCTTAACTTCAACTGTGCCACTGGTGCGAGCGTTGCTTGCCAAAAGGCCCATTAGGCCCATTGAGCTTGAACTCTTGCCCGAGCCTGACTCACCCACGATTGCCAAGGTTTTGCCTGGCATGACCTCATAGTTCATATCGATGGCGGCTGGATACCAGGTGCCATCAACCCAGAAGTCGACGTTATAGTTTGAAACCTTTAGAACTGGCTCGGTCATTTTGTCTGGTTCTTTCTATCTAAAGATTCGCCTGCGAAGATTGAGCTATGAAAACTTCTGTTACCTACCGGCCCAAAGGCAACTTTGTTTGGGGATCGGTGGCTATTTTGCTTGATTGCCTGTTTTTGGCACAGGCCATTTTTTACCCCATTAAGGGTGAAAACCTGGTCAATGACTTTGTGGTTGCCTTCGTTGTTGCGGCTGGCGCGGTCATGATTTGGCTCAGACCAAAGCTCGTGCTGCATGCCGAACATCTGGTTGTAGTCAACCCGGTTAGCTCGAGAAAAATCGTTTACAAGAGCATCACTGAGCTCGAAACCAAATGGGCTCTCTTGATTCACCACAGCGGTCAAAGAACTCGCGTTTGGGTTGCTCCTGCCAATGGCAAATACCGTTGGATCGCTGAGAGCAACACCAGACTGTTCTTCAACAAAGTGCCCAGCAGTCAGGGCAAAGTTATTGACGTAACCAGCATGAGTCAGAGCCATAACAGCGACAGTGGAGTCGCTGCTAGGTTGATTCGCGAACGCATGGACGACTGACATCAATTAAGCCTTTACCTTTAGCTCTCGAGCCTTAAGGCGGTCTTTCAGCGTAATGCGGCGCTTTTGACGTGGGTCGAAGGCGTCACGCAGGCCGTCTCCGATGAAGTTGATGCAAAGCGCAATCGACACGATGAACGCGCCAGGCCACCAGAACAGCCAAGGGCTGACGCTGAACGAGTCTTGATACTGCGAAATCAGGGTTCCAAGTGAAACGTCAGGAGCCTTGACTCCGAAGCCAAGGTAGCTCAATGCCGTTTCAATCAAGATCGCGCCCGACATAAGCAGGGTGCCTGAAACAATGATCACACCAATTGCGTTTGGCAAAATGTGCTTGAAAATGATGCGTCGGTTAGAGGCACCAGCAATGCGCGCGGCGTCAACAAACTCACGTTCGCGAAGGGTGAGAAATTCGGTGCGAACAAAACGTGCCAGACCCATCCAAGCAAAGAAACCCAGCATTAGAGCAAGAGGCACAACGCCGAGGTTTCCAAATCTGAAACCAATAACCGCACCAATCACGATGGTTGGGGTCACCAAAAACACGTCGGTGACTCGCATCAAGATTGCATCAACGATTCCGCCAAAGTAGCCAGCGACGGCGCCAACTACGGTGCCGATGAAGACACCAAGCAAACCAACAATGAGCATCACCATGATTGACTGCTCAGCACCGCGAGTTACCAAAGCAAAGTAGTCGGTGCCGATTTGGTCGGTGCCCCAAGGGTGAGTGCCGATGTTGAAACCGGTGCCGTCGATGAACGACGGAATCAGGTCAAGTGTCGGGCAGCCAGTAACACCGTCATTGCAGGTGGCCAGAATCGCGCCCTCTGGGTCGATGTCAGTGATTGAAAAGTGCCACCAACCAGGAATCGTAATCGGGTTTTGTTCATTACCCAGGTGAATGCCAGAGGCGGTGAAAGCAAACAGAATGATCGAGACCAAGACAATGAGTGAAATCATGGCGGCTTTGTGACGAACAAAGCGCCTAAAGATGATTTGACCTTGACTCAGACCTTCGGTCTCGCGAAGAGCAATTTCGTTTTCGTTCTTCTCGGTCGAAACTTCGACGTTGGCGTTACGTTTAGCCATTTCGGTTACTTCCTAATTCGAATTCGAGGGTCGACTACGCCAAACAGCAAGTCTGCGATCAGGTTTGCTAACACAGTCAGAACTGCGCCAATGATGAATACACCCATAAAGAGATTCAGGTCATATGAGCTCAACGCTTGGTTGAACAGTTTGCCCATGCCCTCCCAGCCAAAAACACGCTCGGTGATGATTGCTCCACCGATAACTCCGGCAAAGTCATTCACCAAAATCGTTGTCAGTGGCAGCATCGCGTTTCGCATAGCGTGACGAACAATCACTGTGCGCTCGGTCAAGCCCTTTGCGCGAGCGGTGCGAATGTAGTCCATGTTCAAGACCTCGAGCAAGCTACCGCGCGAGAAGCGCACGTATCCAGCGAAAGAAATCAACGTGAGAGCCATAGTTGGCAAAATCAGGTGCATGCCGGCATCGAGACCGCTGATCCAAAAGTTGTGCTGCTGACGCGTGGTCAACAGGTCTTGCGATTGACCGATGGTGGGCACTGGCCTCATGTTGATGGCGTCAGAGTTGAAGTACTTGTTGAACTCTTTCATGAATCGGTCAAGAATCAGGGGTAGGGTGCCGAGCAACGCCGTGAGAATCGCTGTGCGAATGTTCACGCGGCGGTCAACCTTGTCGGCAAAGTAGCCAATCAAAGCTGACAAGCCCATGGTGATTACGAACACCAATACCACGCTCAAAAGTGTCGCCTTGGCGTTCAGAATGATCTGAAGTGGGTAATAACCTGCGGTAACAATCACGGCGGCCGCTAGAGCTGAATATAGCGACTTTCTGTTGTCGAGGCCTGTCGAGATCTGTGTCACCACAGCTGCTGAAGCAAAGGCAAGAACTCCAACACCGATGATGCCAAGTCCAGGGTTCACGAACCAGTGGGTGACACTCAGAAACTCAAGCAGGGCGGCAAAGCCGACTGTTCCACCTAAGAAAAGGCTCCAAAACTTCGCCCTTGAGCCGCCAAGAATACCGGCCATCACCAGGCCTAGAACAATAGACAAAGTCACCAGC
>CAIYTL010000030.1 GCA_903929105.1 uncultured Micrococcales bacterium
AGCGATCAGCACAAATGGTTTCAAGCTGCACTGGCCGGTGAAAATCGTGACTTCTATCATTTCAAACCGGGTCGCGGCGACGTCGGTGAGCTGCCCCCGAACAACTGGCTTTCGCTTTTTGGAGGGCCAGCATGGACGCGCATTAGTGACGAAAATGGCCAACCTGGCGATTGGTATCTTCACCTTTTTGATTCTTCGCAACCCGACCTAAACTGGGCCAACCCTGCCGTGCAGCAGGCATTTGAAGTCATTCTGCGTTTTTGGCTTGACCGAGGTGTCGACGGCTTCAGAGTTGACCAACCCCACGCCATGGCAAAAGCAGCTGGTCTGCCAGATCACCCTGATGTTGAGCGGGCCGGAGCCGGATTCATTGAGGGCGAAGCCGCCCCGCCGATGTGGTTTCAGCCTGAGGTACACCCGATTTTTAGGCGGTGGCGCGCGATTCTTGAAAGCTACCCCGGCGACCGAGCAATGTGCGGCGAGGCATATGTTTTGCCACTTTCGCTTATGGCCCTTTGGGTGCGGCCCGATGAGTTCAACCAAACTTTTAACTTTCGCTTTTTAGACAGCGAATGGAACGCAGCGGTGCTGTTTGCCAACATCAACGAATCTTTCGAAGCTTTCGACGCCGTTGGCGCGCCGAGCACCTGGGTGCTTAACAACCACGACGTGATTCGTCACTCATCACGTTTTGGAGGTCTCAAGGGGCGAGCCACAGCGAGCGACGGTGTTGGGCCAAACTCACCCATTCAGCCCGACCGTGAACTTGGTTTGCGCAGAGCTCGAGGTGCCACAATGTTCATGCTCGGGCTGCCCGGTGCTTCATACATTTATCAGGGTGAAGAGCTCGGCCTGCCCGAACACACCATGCTTGCCGATGAGTTTCGGCAAGACCCAACTTTTTATCGCACCGGCGGCGAGCGCGTCGGTCGCGACGGTTGCCGAGTGCCACTGCCTTGGGAGTCTGGCATCGGTGAGGCAAATGGCTTCAACCAAACCGGTGAGGCCTGGCTGCCCCAGCCTGAGATTTATGCCGCCTATGCGCGCGATCAGCAAGAGGGCGTCTCAGGCTCAACGCTTGAGCTCTATAAACAGGCGCTTCACCTGCGGCGAAACCTGAGCCTTGGCGAGGGTTCGTTCGCGTGGTTGCCTGAGTTCACTCGTGACGATGTTTTGGGCTACCGCAACGGCGACATTCTTGTGATTCACAACTTTGGGCAGACACCCGTCACCCTGCCGGCTGGCGAGGTTGTGCTGAGCAGTTTGCATGGCATGAGCACTGGCCACCCGCTAGCCGCCGACCAGACTGTCTGGCTCAAGCTGCACTCATAAGCCCTTGGGTTATCACCCAAAGTCACGAAACCGGCCTTAGTAAGCTGAAGTTGGCAAGGCGTTGGGCTGTGCCAGCTTTGCACGTCTAGAAGGGCGCCATATGTCAGCAACAGTTCGCACTAAGACTTTGATCGCTTCAATACTTGCTGGGGTGATCACTTTGGCCAGCGCTTTTCTGAATGCGCCCACAGCTATGGCCACCGGCGGTCAATGCTTTGACTACACCAGCTCGGGCACCGAGATCACTATTACGGCTAAAGGTTTTTGCAGCGGCGCCCTAGAGATTCCGGCGCTGGTTGCCGGTCTGCCGGTGACTACAATCGCACGCCGCGCATTTGCGGGTGGTTCGTTGACTTCGGTGGTGATTCCCGCAAGCGTAACTACCGTCAATGCCGGTGCGTTTTCGAACAATACAGCTTTGACAGTTGCGTCTTTTCTTGGGGCACCGCCCAGTGTCTCGGGTTCGGCATTCACCGGCACTAGCCCGTTTTTTCACATCGACATAAGCCAGAGTGGCCACATAGCGCCTAGCGACCCAACTGGCTTTACCTTGCCAACTTGGAATGGTTACTCAACTGCAGGGGCGCCGGCCATAGAAATTGACGGCGTGATTTATAAATCTGATTTCAATGGTTCAGCCACGGTCATCGGCCACACCGACGCTTTGGTCAGCCACCTTCAAATTCAAAGTTCGGTGACAATCTTGGATCAAGTTTTGCCCGTGACCCTTATTGATAGTTGGGCTTTGAGCTCAAACAGTTTGCTTTCGGTCGATATTCCGGGCACAGTCACAACCATTCGAATCAACGCTTTCTATTTGGCCGGCAACCTTGCGTCAGTCACCCTTCACGAAGGCTTAGTTCAACTAGACCAGGGAGTGTTTGCTTCTACGGCTATTAGCGCCATCAAGATTCCCAATTCGGTTACTCAGATGGGAAGCTACGTTTTTGCCGGTGACGCTAACCTCACCGAAGTGACCCTGCCACCGCTTTTGCAGACAATCGGCGAAGGTTCGTTTATGCAAGACACTTCGCTTCACGTTGCTAGGTTCACGGGCCCGGCACCTGTGATTGGTGTCAACGTTTTCGATTCGACCGCATCAGATTTTCACATTGAGTTTGCTTTCAACTACGCTGCGATCAACTATGCTGGCGGATTCACGGTTCCAACTTGGGCGGGTTACCCAACCTATGCGCTAAATAATTTGCTGTCGAACCCAGATTTTACTTTGCAGGGCAACGGCGCTTTGGGCAGCACGCTTGTAGCTAACCCAGGAACCTGGGATTCAGGTTCAGACCTCACCTACGCTTGGCTGCGCGACGGTGTGCCTGTTGATAGCGCGAGTTCGAACACCTACACAA
>CAIYTL010000031.1 GCA_903929105.1 uncultured Micrococcales bacterium
CCTGCCTCGACCAGCAACTGCAAACTCTGGTTGAAACGCTCTGTGACACCAGCTTGAAAGCCTGCGCCGGTGAGCTCTTTGATAACGCCAATGCGCATGCCTTTGACATCGAGCTTTTTAGCGGCTTCGGTCATTGAACCTAGTGACTCTGGCAGCGAGGTGCTGTCGTGTTGGTCGTGACCAGCAATGACATCTTGAAGCAAAGCAGCGTCAAGCACGTTTCGACTCACCGGGCCGATTTGGTCGAGTGAGCTAGCCAAGGCGATCAAACCGTATCGCGAAACCGCACCATAGGTTGGCTTGATGCCAACAGTGCCTGTGACTGAAGCAGGGAATCGAATCGAACCACCGGTGTCAGAACCGATGGCGATCGGAGCCAGGTAACCCGCAACTGCCGAAGACGAGCCACCGCCTGAACCACCAGGAATGCGGTCTAGGGCCCAGGGGTTGCGCGAAGGGCCGAAAGCCGAGAACTCGGTCGAAGAACCCATAGCGAACTCGTCTAGGTTGGTCTTGCCCAAAATCGGCAAACCGGCGGCGCGCAACTTGCTCACTACGGTGGCGTCATAGGGAGGAATCCATCCCTCAAGAATTTTTGAACCCGAAGTTGTCGGCGCATCGGTTGTTGTCAGGTTGTCTTTAACGGCGATTGGAAGGCCAGCAAGTGGGTGAAGCGATTTGCCGGCAGCGCGGTCGCCATCAACTCTGGCAGCAGCTTCAAGTGCGGTTTCGTCGTTGATGTGCAGGTAGCTGTTAACAACACCGTTGGTGGCGTTGATGCGGTTCAAGAATTCAGTGGTTAGCTCAACTGAAGAAACTTCACCTGACTGAAGCAGCGAAACAAGTTCGCTGGCATTCTTTTTGATTAGGTCTGACATGGGTTACTCCTCGCCCAAAATGGCGTTGACTTTGAAACGACCCTGAGCGCTGTCAGGCGCACCTGAAAGAGCCTGCTCTTGGGTTAGCGAAGGCTCAACAACATCTTCGCGAAATACGTTCGCCATAGATATCGGGTGGCTGGTTGCAGGCACATCACCCTCTACGGCAGCTTTCACAGTGGCAACCGAATCAACAATCAGCGACAACTGTTCGGTTAGGTGAGCGACTTCTTCATCAGTCACGAGGATGCGCGATAGGCCAGCTAGGTGGCGCACCAAATCAGGGGTAATTTCAGACATGGATCTCTCTTGAACCAGACGACGGGGTTGCTTCTAGTTTAGTTTGAGATGCGGTTCAAGAACTCGGCTTCGTCGATAACCTCGATGCCAAGTTCTTCGGCTTTTGCCAGCTTTGAACCTGCGCCTGGGCCAGCCACTACGAAAGCGGTGTTTTTAGACACCGAACCTGCTGCTTTGCCGCCACGTTCGATAATGGCTTCTTCGGCTTGCTCACGGGTCATTTGGGTTAGTGTGCCGGTTACAACGATGGTTTTGCCCACAAAGATACCGTCATTCGCCGCTGTGGCTCCCGGCCCTGCGTGCCCGGGAATCTCGAGTTGCACGCCGGCCAAACGCCAAGCTTCAATGATTTCGCGGTGCCAATCAACGAGAATCCAGTCTTTCAAAGATTTAGCCAGGATTCCCCCGACGCCGTCAACCTCAGCTAGTTCTGCTTCGGTCGCGGCAAAGATGCGGTCAAGAGAGCCAAAGTGTGTCGCTAGAGCTCGAGCGGCGACAGGCCCAACGTGACGAATCGAGAGCGCGCACAAGAAACGCCAAAGCGGGCGATTCTTGACTTCGTCAAGGTTGCGCAAAAGCTTGAGTGCGACCTCGGCCGGCGAGCCATCTTTTTTGCGAAAGAACTCGACAACTTTGGGGTTGCCCTCGGCATCAAGTTTTGGCAGGCCGGTGTCGGCGTCGAGCACAGCTGAACGAATCGGCAGTAGGTCTTCGAGTGTCAATGTGAAGAGATCGGCTTCGGAACGAACTGGAGGCTCAGCGGGTTCAATTGGTTGCACCAGCGCGCAGGCCGCAACGTAGCCGAGAGCTTCGATGTCGAGCACCCCGCGCGAACCTAGATAGGCAATGCGTTCGCGCAACTGCGCTGGGCAAGAGCGCGAGTTTGGGCAACGCAGGTCGACGTCGCCTTCACTTGCGGGCGCTAGCGGAGCACCGCAGTCGGGGCAGTTTGAGGGCATCACAAATGCACGCTCGCTGCCGTCACGCAGCGCAAGCACTGGCCCAAGAATTTCAGGAATAACATCGCCGGCTTTGCGCAGCACAATTGTGTCGCCGATCAGCACGCCTTTGGCTTTGACAACGTCTTGGTTGTGCAGAGTTGCGAACTCAACCACTGAGCCAGCAACTTTGACCGGTTCGACAACTGCATAAGGCGTAGCGCGCCCAGTGCGGCCCACCGAGACTCTAATGTCAACGAGTTTGGTGTTTACCTGCTCGGGCGGGTATTTGAAGGCAATGGCCCAGCGGGGAGCCCTTGAGGTAAACCCGAGGTCGGCTTGAGCTGAGAGCGAATCAACTTTGATGACGATGCCGTCGATTTCATGCTCTAGCGAGTGGCGCGCGGCTGCGAACTCGGCAACGTAGGCCAAAACTTCAGTGGCAGAACCCACCACGCGGTATCTATCTGAGGTTGGCAGGCCCCAGCTCGCCAAAAGTTTATATACCTCTGATTGGTTGGCCACGGGAGCATTAGACCAAGCCCCGACGCCGTGCACGAGCATTCGAAGTGGCCTGGTAGCTGTGACTTTTGAGTCTTTCTGACGAAGCGAGCCCGAAGCTGAGTTGCGCGGGTTGGCAAACACTGCCTTGCCTTCGGCCACCAGCGATTCGTTTAGTCGAGCGAAATCGGCGAGGTTATAGAAAATCTCACCGCGCACTTCAACCACCGGCGGATGCCCCGCTCCAGACAAACGGCGGGGAAGCGACTTGATGGTCAGCACATTGGCCGTAACGTCTTCGCCCACTACCCCATCGCCTCGGGTTGCCGCAGAAACCAACACACCATTTTCGTAGCGCAGGTTGATTGCTAGGCCGTCGATTTTCAGCTCGCACAAGAAAGGTCCGTTGCCGGTTTTCTCGAGCCAAGCAGCGAGTTCAGTTTCGCTAAAAACGTTGTCTAGGCTCATCATGCGCTCAAGATGCTGCACCGGCGCAAATGCTTCGTTAGCGGCGCCACCAACCGACTGGGTTGGGCTATCGCCGCTGATCAACTCAGGGTTCGCACGCTCTAAGGTTTCGAGTTCTTGCATCAGCGCGTCATATTGGTCATCGCTGACCAAGACGGTGTTGCCTTCGTAATAAGCCCGTCGAAGAGCGTTTATTTGATCACTAAGCTCGGCCACGCGAGCAACTAAAGACTCGTGTGAGTTTGCACTGCTAGGTGTGTTGGTGGCGTCGGTCACAGCACAAGTTTAGGCTTGGGCGGCGACGTTTTCGGCGAGCGCCTCGAGGTCACCGGCAACTGCACTCACGGTGCGGTCGATGGTGGTTTGACCCAATACGCGGGTTCCGGCGTAAAGCACCGCGGTTTGCCCCGGAGCAACGCCAATAATTGGCTGATTTAGGCGAATAACGAGCTCGCCATCAATCACTGCGGCTTGAGCAGGCACTTCTTCGCCGTGGGCGCGAACCTGAACGCCGATGTCAAAGAACTCGTCAACCTTTGTTGGGGCGATTCCGCACCAGGTGTAACGTGCGCCAGCGATTTCTGAAACGGCGAGCGCAGCTTGAGGCCCCACAACGACCGTGTTGGTTTTAGGGCTAATTGACAGCACGTAACGCGGGTTGCCGTCGGGCGCCGGCTTGCCAATGCGCAGCCCTTTGCGCTGACCTACGGTGAAACCATAAGAACCTTCGTGTTTGCCCAAAACATTGCCGTCAACGTCAATGATCTGACCTGGCGCTTTGCCACCAACTTTTTCGGTGAGCCAATCTTGGGTGTCGCCCTCTGGAATGAAGCAGATGTCATAACTGTCGGTTTTATTGGCTACCGCCAGGCCGCGACGGTCAGCTTCGGCGCGCACATCGGCCTTAGACGCCTCGGCACCTAGCGGAAACATCGAGTGTGCCAACTGCTCGGCGTTTAGCACACCTAGAACGTATGACTGATCTTTGGCTAGCTCATTGCTGCGGTGAAGCTCTAAGTTGCCAGCTTCATCGGTAAGCAAAGATGCGTAGTGCCCGGTGCAGACCGCATCGAAGCCCATTGCCAGAGCCTTTTCGAGCAGCGCAGCGAACTTGATGCGCTCGTTGCAGCGCATGCAGGGGTTTGGTGTGCGACCGGCTTGGTATTCAGCCACAAAGTCTTCAACAACTTGCTCTTTGAAACGATCACTGAAATCCCAAACATAATAGGGAATTCCTAAAACGTTGCAGGCGCGTTGGGCATCCATCGAGTCTTCAATGGTGCAGCAGCCGCGTGAACCGGTGCGCAGGGTGCCAGCATTGCGCGAAAGCGCTAGGTGCACCCCAACAACTTCGTGCCCAGCTTCAACGGCGCGAGCTGCGGCCACAGCCGAGTCGACTCCCCCACTCATTGCAGCTAAAACCTTCACGCAGCATCACCCGCCTTTCTTGCGCCCTCATAGGCTGCCGGCAAGGCAGCTAAGAATTCTTCAACGTCACGCTCTGTGGTGTCATAACCAAAACTGATACGGATGCATTCCGAAGCGGCCTGTTCACTGCGGCCCATGGCTAGCATCACGTGAGATGCCCCAATAACGCCTGCTTGGCAAGCGGCTCCGTTAGAGACAGCAACGCCCGCCATATCTAAAAGCACAAGAATCGAGTCGCCCGGGCAACCGGCAAAGCTCAGGTGCACTGTGCTCGGCAGTGTCGAGACTGATTCGGCAGTTACCTCAACGTTAGACACCAAATTGCGCGCCCCTGAGATCAGCTTCTGTTTGAGCGCCGAGTCTCGTTTGGCTCGTTCTTGCAGGGTTGCCGATGCGGCGGCGGCGGCTAGAGCAAACGCACTTGCACCTACCGCGTTTAGCGTGCCCGACCGAAGTTTGCGTTCGTGGCCTCCGCCGTGATTCACCGGCACAAGATTCACGTCACGGCGAACGACCAAAGCTCCAATGCCAACCGGAGCGCCGATCTTGTGGCCCGAGACGCTCATGAGTGACAAACCCGAATCAGCAAAGTCAACCGGAACATGCCCCAAAGCTGCTACGGCATCACTGTGAACCGGCACTGCGAACTTGGCTGCCAACTTTGATACTTCGGCGATAGGCCAAACCACGCCGGTCTCGTTATTTGCCCACATCAACGAAATCAACGCAATCTCATCGCTTCGCTCGGCTAAAAACTTCTCAAGGTCGGCCAGGTCAAACATTCCATTGGCATCTAACTCAAGCAAATGCAATTGGGCCCTTTGCTCAGCTGGGCCGTGGCCCTCAAGCCATTCCAAAGCGTCAAGAACCGCGTGGTGCTCGCTGGCTGCCGAAACTATTAGGCGTCGGCGGGCATCCGCATTATTTCTTGCCCAAAAAAGGCCTTTGATAGCAAGGTTATCGGCCTCGGTGCCGCCAGAAGTGAAAATGATTTCGCTGCGATGGCAACCCAAAGTGTCGGCGAGCGACTCGCGGGCATCTTCAACCACCATTCGAGCGCGCTGACCAAAACCGTGCACCGATGAAGGGTTGCCAACCAAAGCCAAATCGGCGGTGTAGCGCAACAAAACCTCAGGTCGAATCGGTGAGGTTGCTGCGTGGTCGAGATAAACCGCCATAGGTTAAGCCTAACCGTTGGCGTGTTCTAGCGCGCCTGTTACCTGTGCGAAACATCATCTTTAGTAGGCTGACAACATTATGGGCGAATCAGGCGAAACCACACAGGTTGCGCTCGGTGTTACCTTCAGCGCTGGCAAAGGAACAATCGGCGTCTATTCGTCAAACGCCACCAAAATCGAACTTTGCATTCTTGATGACAAAGATTTTCGGCAAATAGTTTCGACTCTGCCGCTAAAAAAAGGTGACTATGACGTTTGGTCGACCACTTCGTCAAACCTGGTTCCGGGCACGAAATATGTTTTGCGAGCCGACGGCCCTGAAGGACCAAGGCACTCTTTCAACCCAACAACTAACC
>CAIYTL010000032.1 GCA_903929105.1 uncultured Micrococcales bacterium
AGGGTATTTCGGTGCGTGTTTACCCTGCCATGATTCCTAACGAGCACCCGCTAGCTTCGGTTCGCGGCGCTTTCAACGCAGTTTTCGTTGAGGCCGAGGCCGCTGGTCAGCTGATGTTCTATGGTGCTGGTGCTGGTGGCGTGCAGACTGCATCCGCCGTTCTTGGTGACTTGGTTTCTGCAGCTAAGCGGCATGTTGCCGGTGGCCCAGGTTTGGCTGATTCAGTTCACGCCAACCTTGAAACCCTGCCGATTGAGCGCGTCTATATGAGCTATCAGATCACCCTCGAGGTTACTGACAAGCCTGGCGTTTTGGCTCAGATCGCAAGTATTTTTGCTGAACACGGCGTTTCTATCGAAACTGTCGAACAATCTGTCGCGCTTAGCGATGGTCAGCTCAGCAAAACCGCTACCCTCGAGGTAGGAACCCACGAGGCTTTGGGCGCATCGCTCTCGGCCGTGGTTGAAGCTCTTGCTGCTAGCGATGCAGTTGAAGCGATTTCTTCAGTAATCAGAATAGAAGGCGTCTAATGGCCCACCAATGGCGCGGTGTGATCCGCGAATATTTCGACCGTCTCGATGTCACTAAAGACACCCCGATTATTACTTTGGGCGAAGGTGGCACACCTTTGGTTGAGGCTCCGGCTTTGGCCAAGTTGGTTGGTGCTGACCGAGTCTTGCTCAAAGTTGAGGGCATGAACCCGACCGGCTCGTTCAAAGACCGTGGCATGACCATGGCGGTTTCTAAAGCTGTTGGCCACGGCGCTAAAGCGGTTATTTGTGCGTCAACCGGAAACACTTCGGCTTCGGCCGCTGCTTACGCTGCCGCAGCAGGCATCAAGTCGGTTGTGCTGATTCCTGAGGGCAAGATAGCTCTCGGCAAGTTGAGCCAGGCTGTTGCCCACAAGGCGCAGATTTTGCAGGTGCAGGGCAACTTTGATGACTGCCTGATTTTGGCGCGCGACCTTGCCGAAAACTATGCAGTTCACCTTGTGAACTCGGTGAACCCTGACCGCATCGAAGGTCAAAAGACCGGCGCTTTCGAGGTCGTTGAAGCTCTGGGTTTTGCTCCTGACCTACACGTTTTGCCAGTTGGTAACGCGGGCAACTATTCGGCCTATTTCAAGGGGTACCTCGAAGACTTTAACGCTGGCACCATCAAGAAGGTGCCTCAGATGTGGGGATACCAGGCTGAAGGTTCAGCGCCGTTCACCGTGGGTCACCCGGTTGCAAACCCTGAAACTATCGCAACTGCGATTCGCATCGGCAACCCTGCGTCGTGGGATCTCGCTCAGAGTGCACGCGAATGTTCAGAGGGTCGCTTTGGCGCTGTCACCGATGCAGAGATTCTTTGGATGCACCGTTTCTTGTCGCAAGAGGTTGGCGTTTTCGTCGAACCCTCTTCAGCGACTGGCGCGGCAGGGCTTTTCAAAGCTTCGAAAGCTGGCGAAGTGCCTGCTGGTTCGACCATTGTCGTTACGGTTACTGGCCACGGTCTGAAAGACGCGGCTTGGGCGCTGAAAGACGAAAACGGCAACCAGATTGAACCGCAAAGCGTTTCTAAGAATGCTGCTGAAGTTGCTGAACGTTTGGGATTGGCCTAAATCTAAATGGCTTCAGAACACTCAACTTCTGCCGAGCAGGTCTCTGGCAAACACACTTCGATCGTGGGTCGAAAAGTTACTGTCAAGGTGCCGGCCACATCGGCGAACCTTGGTCCGGGCTTTGACACTCTCGGCATGGCTCTGTCTTATTATGACGAGCTTGAAGTTGCTGCGCTTGAGGGCTCTGGGGTTTTTGTTGAGGTGAACGGTGAGGGCGCCGGCGAGGTTGCAACCGATGGTGAAAACCTGGTTGCTCAGTCGATTGCTTTCACTTTTGCTAAGTTTGGCCAGCCGCTGCCTCGACTGCATCTCAAGGCTAAAAATACGATTCCTCACGGCCGTGGAATGGGCTCTTCTGGCGCCGCCGTTGTTTCTGGAATCGTGGCAGCAAAGGGTTTGCTTCAGGGAGTTGTTGAGATTACCGATGTTGATTTGCTTGACATCGCTACCGAAATCGAAGGCCACCCAGACAACGTGGCGCCGGCACTTTTTGGTGGTCTAACTATTGCTTGGCATGACCAGAGCGGCCCGCGTCACAAAAAGCTGTTTGTTCACCGCGGTGTTGCTCCGTTGGTTTTGGTGCCTAGCTTCAAAATGTCTACCGCTCTGGCGCGTTCGCTTCAGCCTCAATCGGTGCCTCACGACGACGCTGTTTTCAACGTTTCACGTTCAGCGCTCTTAATTGCAGCGTTGACTCAGAGCCCTGAGCTTCTGATTGACGCTACCGAAGATCGTTTGCACCAGAGCTACCGCGCTGCGGCTATGCCAGAGACCGATGCGCTGATTCAGTTGCTGCGTCAAAATGGTCTTGCCGCAGTGGTTTCAGGTGCCGGCCCGTCAGTCTTGGTTTTGGCCAATGGCCCAGCCCAGCGCGCTGACGCGGTCAAGCTCGTGGGTGAACACTATGCAAACTGGATGCCCCTGCTGTTGGCAGTCGACTTCAAAGGTGCTACTGTTGTATTGCACCAAGGTTCCGACGCAACTATTTAGCGTCGAGGTATTCAATTCGGTGTAATTCCCTGCGACACAGTGCAAACACACAAAGCACAGTTTTCGCACATAGCGGCAAACATTCAAAACAAATCTGCCGATAGCTAAGAAAGAGCAAACCCATAATGGATGAAATCCAAAACGAAACTCCAGCGCCAAAGCGCCGTCGAGTTACCGCTTCAGCTGCTTCAGCTGCAAGCTCAGAATCAACTTCTTCACCGGCTGCAGAATCTAGCGCTGGCGAGGCCCCAAAGCGTCGCACCCGAGCCACCGCACCCAAGGGTGATGCTGCAGCTTCAACCGCTGCTGCCAGCGCATCAGCTTCAAGCGAGCCTTCGGCTGCTAAGAGTGAATCTGGCGAAGGTTCTTCAAATAACCAGGGCGCAGGCGAAGGTCGTCGCGAAGGCGAAGGCAACAACAACCGCAACCGAAACCGCAACCGAAACCGCAATGGCGGCAACCGCAACGGCGGCAACAGTGAAAATGGCGAGAGCCAGAATTCGGGCGAAGGCTCAAACAGCAATGCAGAGGGTCAGTCGAACGGCGAGCGCCAAAACGAGCGCCAGAATGACCGTCAAAACAATGACAACCGCAACCGCAACTCTGACGGCGGCCGCGACCGCGACTTCGACGATGACCGTCGTGGTGGCAACCGCAACCGCAATCGCAACCGCAACCGTAACGACCGATTCCGCGACCGCAATGGCCGCAGCTCTGGTCAGCACGACCGCGACGAAATCGAGCCTGAACTAACTGCCGATGACGTGGTTCTGCCAGTAGCGGGCATTCTTGATGTTCTTGAAAACTACGCGTTCATTCGCACCAGCGGTTATTTGCCTGGCCCGAACGACGTCTATGTTTCACTCGGTCAGGTCAAAAAGTACAACCTTCGCAAGGGTGACGCTGTGATTGGTGCGATTCGTGCACCTCGCGAAGGCGACAACCAGGGCCGTCAAAAGTTCAACGCGCTAGTGCGTGTTGACTCGGTCAACGGTTTGACTCTTGAGCAGGCTGGCACTCGTGTTGAGTTTGGCAAGCTAACCCCGCTTTACCCACAGACTCGTTTGCGTCTCGAGACCGAACCAAACAAGCTTGCAACGCGAATCATCGACCTAGTTGCGCCAATCGGTAAGGGCCAGCGCGGTCTTATCGTTTCGCCTCCTAAGGCCGGCAAGACTTTAGTTCTTCAGGCAATCGCTAACTCGATCGCCGTAAACAACCCAGAGGTTCACCTCATGGTGGTTTTGGTTGATGAGCGTCCAGAAGAAGTTACCGACATGCAGCGCACAGTCAAGGGCGAAGTTATTGCTTCGACTTTCGACCGCCCTGCTGAAGACCACACCACCGTAGCCGAGCTTGCTATCGAGCGCGCGAAGCGCTTGGTTGAGCTGGGCCACGACGTTGTTGTGCTGCTCGACTCAATTACACGTTTGGGTCGCGCCTATAACCTGAGCGCACCAGCTTCAGGCCGCATTCTTTCGGGTGGTGTTGATTCATCAGCTCTTTACCCACCAAAGCGCTTCTTCGGTGCTGCTCGCAACATCGAAGACGGCGGCTCGCTCACCATTTTGGCAACCGCTCTTGTTGAGACCGGTTCGAAAATGGACGAAGTTATCTTCGAAGAGTTCAAGGGCACCGGAAACATGGAACTTCGCCTATCGCGCAACCTTGCCGACAAGCGAATCTTCCCTGCGGTAGACGTGAATGCTTCGGGCACCCGCCGCGAAGAGATGTTGATGGGCGCCGACGAGACCAAGATCATTTGGAAGCTTCGTCGCGCACTTGCCGGTCTTGAGCAGCAGCAGGCACTTGAGCTTGTTTTGGCTCGCCTAAAAGAGACCAAGAGCAACGTTGAGTTCTTGATGCAGGTTCAAAAGTCAATGCCAGTGCCTAACGGCTCAGACGGCGAGTAATAATTGCTCGACTCGGTTCAACCTCTTCTAGCTGAGCACCTCGAACTTCAGGCACAGCTCTCAGATTCGGCGATTCACACCAACCCTGCCTTGGCAAAAAAACTTAACCGTCGCTATGCCGAGGTTAGTTCAATCGTCGCTGCTTATCACATGGTGCTTCAATACAACGAAGACCTTGCAGCGGCTAAGGAGTTGGCCAAAGAAGACGAGATGTTCGCCGAAGAGATTCCTTCGATCGAAGAGAAACTTCAGGCAGCCAACGAAAAGCTTCGTCGACTTTTGATTCCGCGTGACCCTGACGACGGCCGCGATGTGATTATGGAGATCAAGGCTGGTGAAGGTGGCGCTGAGTCGGCGCTATTCGCTGCCGACCTGCTTCGCATGTACATTCAATATGCCAACAGCAAGGGCTGGAAAACCGAAATTCTCGACAAAAACGAGTCTGACCTCGGCGGCTATAAAGACGTTCAAATCGCTATCAAGTCAAATGCAACCGACCCTTCACAGGGTGTTTGGGCTCATTTGAAATATGAGGGTGGCGTGCACCGCGTGCAACGCGTTCCGGTCACTGAAACTCAGGGTCGAATTCACACTTCGGCCGCAGGCGTTTTGGTGTTCCCCGAGGTTGATGCACCCGAAGAAGTTGAGATTTCGCAAAACGACATTCGCGTCGACGTGTTTCGTTCATCAGGCCCAGGCGGCCAGTCGGTGAACACCACAGACTCTGCTGTGCGAATCACCCACTTGCCAACCGGCATCGTGGTTTCGATGCAAAACGAAAAGTCTCAGCTGCAAAACCGCGAAGCTGCCATGCGTGTGCTTCGTGCTCGAATTTTGGCTGCAGAACAAGAGGCTCTAGAAGCAGAGCAAAGCGCCGCCCGCAAATCGCAGGTTCGCAGCGTTGACCGCTCTGAGCGCATTCGCACCTACAATTTTCCTGAAAACCGCATCGCCGACCACCGCACCGGTTACAAGTCTTATAACCTCGACCAGGTTATGGATGGCGCTCTTGAGCCGGTTGTGCAATCGGCGATTCAGACTGACGAAGAAGCCCGCCTCGCAGCGCTAAGCAACAAAGAATAGGCTGCTGTGCAACTCGAAAGCCTGTTGCGAAATGCTGCTGAGCGCTTCGAAGCTGCGGGCATTGAACAAGCTTCAGTCGACGCCGAACTATTGCTCGCACACGTTTTGGGTTGCAGCCGCGGCGAGTTAGTCGCCAAGGTTTTCATGGGCGAGCGCGCAGACCTCGACACGGCCGCAGCTTTCGAAACTCTGGTTTCGCGCCGCGAGGCCCGCGAGCCACTGCAACACATCACCGGCAAAGCTTATTTTCGCAACCTTGAACTCAGCGTCGGCAGGGGAGTGTTTGTTCCTCGGCCCGAAACCGAAATGGTTGCTGGTTTAGCAATCGATGCCCTTAGAGCCATCGCAAGCCCAAACCCGGTGGCGGTCGATCTAGGCACGGGCAGCGGCGCAATTGCTTTGAGCCTGGCAACCGAGGTGGCCCACGCAACCATTTGGGCGGTTGAAAAATCAACAGAGGCAATGCCTTTCACCCAAAGCAACTTCGATTTCTATGGGCTCGGAGCTCAGCTGATTCACGGTGATTTAACTGATGCCTTCCAAGATTTGAACGGCAAAGTTTCGGTTGTGGTTTCAAACCCGCCTTACATTCCAAACCAAATGATTCCGCGAGACATCGAAGTGCGTTTATTTGACCCTGAACTTGCGCTCTACGGAGGCGAAGACGGCATGGATGTAATGCACGCTGTTAGCGCTACAGCTCTGCGGTTGCTGGTGCCCGGTGGCACGCTGGTCGTGGAACACGCCGACAACCAGTCAGCTCAGGTTTGCGAACTGCTAAAAAACGACGGATTCCGCCAGGTTCGAGCCCACCAAGACTTGACTGGCCGTGACCGTGCCGTCACCGCCGTTCGAGCCTGACTAGGCATTCGGTTCTAAAAAAGTAAACTTAGCGTGCACCTGTTTTTGATGGTGCCATGATTGACGTGCGAAAGTGAGGTGGGTGTGGCGAATCTTTTTGATTGCGCGGTTGACACCGACCTGCTAACCGGCATGCGTCTAGCCAAAATTGCCATTGCGCGCTCGCAACTTGTGGTTATGCCAACCGACACGGTTTATGGCTTGGCAGCCGACGCGTTTTCACCGGTCGCAGTTGCCGCTTTGCTGGCTGCCAAAGGCCGTGGCCCGCAGTCGCCACCGCCGGTTTTGATTGGCGATAAAGCTGCCCTTAACGCGTTGGCGACAGACATTCATCCGATTGCTTTTGAGCTCGCCGACGCTTTCTGGCCTGGCGCGCTAACGCTGATTCTCAAAGCCCAACCATCTTTAGCCTGGGATCTCGGCGAAACTCGGGGCACAGTTGCTCTTCGCATTCCAGATCACAAAATTGCTTTAGCTTTGCTTGCCGAAACCGGGCCGTTGGCGGTTTCGAGCGCCAACCTAACTGGCCAACCTGCGGCTACCACAGCGGCTGCGGCCCAAGCCTATTTGGGCAAGTCGGTTGAGGTGTATCTTGACGGCGGAGTCAGCCCGAAAGGCGAATCTTCTACCATTCTTGACCTCACGGGCCTCTCAGGCAGTGCAACAGGCAAAATTCTGGTGGTTCGAAGCGGTGCGCTATCAATAGACAAGATTCGCAGAGTTGCAGGCGAGCTTCTTGAAACTGGCGGGCTAATCGAAGCCACCGAGCCTACTAATCAGCAAATGCAGCAAGAGGGCGATAACTAGTGCGCGCCTATTTTTTGATTGCTTTGATTGCCACAGTGACTACTTTTGCGGCCACCTGGTTCGTGTTGCGCATGGCGCACCGCTACAAGATTTACCCGGCCATTAGAGACCGAGACGCCCACACGCGACCAACTCCGCGCTTGGGTGGCATCGCGATGCTGCTGGGTTTTGCTACGGCAATGGGCGTGGCAGCTTTGGTCAGCAAGTTCCACTCCGTTTTTGTTGAACCGGGGCAGATTTTGGCAATCGTTGGCGCAGCCACAGTAATCACCGGTGTCGGTTTTCTTGACGACCTCTATGACCTCGACTGGACTCTAAAGTTGGCCGGTCAGGTTTTGGCAGCTGGTTTGTTGGCTTGGCAGGGCGTGCAAATCGTTTCGCTGCCAATCGGTGGCCTTTCAATCGGCAGCTTCGGCATGTCGCTGGTGGTAACAGTGCTTCTGACTGTCTTGGTTATGAACGCCGTGAACTTTATCGACGGGCTCGACGGTCTGGTCGCAGGCGTGGTTCTAATTGGCACTTTGGTTTTCTTTGCCTACAGCTACCTTTTTGCCCAGCAAAACTCACCGAACAACTACTTCAACTTGGCATCACTTCTTTCAGCAGTCATCATCGGCGTTTGCCTCGGCTTTTTGCCTTTCAACTGGCGACCAGCCAAGATTTTCATGGGCGACAGCGGCGCGCTTTTGCTGGGCCTCCTCATGTCAACTTCGGCACTGACCGTTACAGGGCAGGTCGACCCGACTGTGACCACTCGCAGCAGATCGGAAGAGCGTCGTGTAGGGAAAGAGTGTGCCTCTATGTGTAGA
>CAIYTL010000033.1 GCA_903929105.1 uncultured Micrococcales bacterium
CTATTTCATTGGCACTCCCGCTGCGGTTGTGTTTGGTCTGACCTATAACTTCATTCCGTTTATGACCCTTCCGCTTTTCACAACCCTCGAACGGCTCGATGGCCGTCTGCTAGAAGCAGGCAGTGACCTTTATGCCAACCCGTTCAAAGTTTTCACCAAAATTACCTTGCCCCTTTCGATGCCGGGTGTGGTTTCAGGCACGTTACTAACTTTCATTCCTATCGCCGGCGACTATGTGAATGCCAGCCGCGACTTCTTGGGTTCGTCAGACACTTCGATGATTGGCAACATGGTTGACCAAGACTTTCTGTCGAACCAGAACTACCCATATGCATCAGCGCTTTCTGTGCTGCTTATGGCCACGATTTTGATTTTGGTTTCGATTTATGTTCGTCGCGCCGGAACAGAGGAGTTGCTATGACCTCGTTCACTTCAAACTCTGCAAGCAAAAAAAGCTCAGCCACTAACCCTCTTGCCCGCAATCGCCGCAAATATCGCGTAGGCGATTCGCTGCTTTGGGTTTATACCCTGCTGGCACTAGTGTTTTTGCTCACCCCGATTGTCTACACAATCGTGTTTTCGTTCAACGACTCGATTCGCTCAAACACGGTGTGGGAGGGTTTCACTCTTCACCACTGGACCAACGTTTGCGATCAACCAGGCATCTGCGAGGCTGTTGGAAACTCGTTCTTTATCGGCGGTGTCGCAACTTTGGTGGCCACCATTATCGGCACCATGATGGCGATCGCTCTGGTTCGCTATCGATTCAGAGCCCGCTCTTTTGTCAGCTTGCTGTTGTTTTTGCCAATGGCTACACCTGAAATCGTTATGGGTGCCGGTTTGGCAGCGCTCTTTTTCTTGTTGCAAACCAATGGCCTAGATTCGTTTGCCTTCGGCTACACAACAATCATTCTTGCCCACATCATGTTCTGCATTAGCTTTGTTGTTGTCACGGTGAAAGCACGTGTGCAAACCCTTGACCCGGTGCTTGAAGAAGCCGCCCGCGACCTTTATGCCAACCCCTTCAAGGTCTTTTTGAAAGTCACTTTTCCGTTGTTGCTGCCTGGAATCATTTCGGCTGCGCTGCTCTCGTTCGCGCTGAGTTTTGACGACTTCATCATCACCTACTTCAACAACGGCGCAACTAAGACGTTCCCACTATTCGTCTATGTTTCGGCGTCGCGTGGTGTGCCTGCTGAGGCCAACGTGGTTAGCTCAGCTGTCTTTTTAGTAGCAATCACCGTTGTGATTGTGATGCAGGTGGTTAGCGCGATGCGCCGCAAAAAGTTCAGCGCCTAACCAAAATTTTTAGCTGAGTTTGGCAGCCAACTAGCCAAATAGCGACGCAACAGCCGTTTCAAAGTGCTCGGTGTGACGTTTCACATCGGCCAAGGTGTGAGCCGGTGACATCAAGGCCATGTTGTGAAACGGCGTCATAAGAATTCCGTGGTTTATGGCGTGCAGGTGCAAGTATTGCTGCAACTCAAAGTCGTCGGCCTCAGCCGCTTCACGCCCGTTGCGCGGCGCGGTTGGCCTGAAGCTGTACTCAGCGCGGCATCCCAGTTGCGAAACCTGCCAAGGCGCGTTGTATTTGTCGAGAATCGCTTGAACGTCGTTCGTCCAGATGTCGCAGAGGGCTTGCATGCCCACAAAAGCCTCGGGAGTAAGCACTTCGGTTAGGGTTGCTCGAATCGCAGCCATAGAAAGCGCATTGCCAGCCAGGGTGCCGCCAACGCCGCCAACATCAATATGCTCAAGGTGCACACTGGCTAGCACTCGATCGGTGAGTTCTTGGCTCATGCCAAAAGCGCCGGCGGGAATTCCCGCGCCGATGGTCTTGCCCAGAACCACGGCATCTGGCGAAAGAGCGCGTCGAGCGGTCATGCCCCCAACACCTTCGCTCAACGTGTGAGTTTCGTCGTGAATTAGCACCACGCCATATTTAGTAGCCAGCTCGCGCAGGCCTTCTAGATAGCCAGGTTCGGGCAACACAATGCCAATGTTGGTCATTGCTGGCTCGATCAGCGCTGCGGCCACCTCGCCGGTAGCAAAGGCGGCTTCGGCAGCTGCTAAGTCGTTGAAGGGCACGACAATCGTGGTTTCGGCCACGTCAACCGGCGCGCCGATGTTGCTCTCACGGCTAACCGTGTTGCCGGCATCATCAAGATTGGCAAAAGTTTCGTCAACAGTGCCGTGATAGCAAAAGTCGTGCACGAGAATCTTGCGACGGCCCGTGACGTGGCGGGCATAACGAATAATGTGACGGTTAGCGTCAGTGGCGGTGAGCGTGAACTGCCACTTTGGCACCCCAAAACGCTCAGCTAAAGTCGCGGCCGCCACGGTGGCATCGGCGGTCGGCAGCATAAAAGTGATTCCCTGCGCCAACTGTTTGGCAATCGCGGCGACCGAAGCATCGGGGGAGTGCCCGACCATCGAACCGGTGTCGCCTAAACAAAAGTCAACATACTCAATGCCGTCAACGTCAGTGAAGCGTGAGCCTTTAGCGTTAGCCACATAAACCGGATGCGGTCCTGGCCACTTGGCCATCCACGACATTGGAACACCATTCATCATCGGCCCGGCTGCAGCGGCGTGCGCCTTAGCCGACTCTGGGTGGTTCGCTACAAACTTTTCAACCTCGGCCTCATAGAGGCGGGCTAATTTGGCGCGGTCGAGGTAGCGCAGGTCTGACGATTGCGACATCGGCTTGCCTACAGGCTTGCTAAACCGGCTTCGACAACGTCAAGCGCATCGTTCAGCAACTCGTTGGTAATCGCCAGTGAAGGCAAGAAGCGAATGACGTTGTTGTAGGTTCCGGCATTAAGAACCAGCACACCGTTTTTGTGGCAGTGCGCAACAATCGCATTGACGGCTGCGGCGTCTGGGTTCAAAGTGCCGGGTTCAACCAACTCGATAGCAACCATGGCACCACGACCGCGAACCTGAGCGATCTGAGGGAACTTGGCCTTCATAGCCTCGAGGCGGCCATAAAGAATGCCTTCGATGCGCTTTGCTTCTTCAAGAACCCCGCCAGCCTCAATCTGTCGAAGCACCGCAACCGCAGCAGCGGCTGAAACCGGGTTGCCACCAAAAGTGCCGCCGATGCCACCGGGGTGCGAGGCGTCCATAATTTCGGCGCGACCGGTGACTGCCGAAATCGGCATGCCGCCGCCGATGCCTTTAGCAATGGTCATGAGATCAGGCTCAAAAGTTGGTTCAAATTCACTCGCGAACCACTGGCCGGTGCGAGCAATGCCAGCCTGAACTTCATCGGCTACAACAACAATGCCATTTTCGTGAGCCCAGTTTGAAAGCGCAGTCAAGAAACCAGGTGCTGGAACGATGAAGCCGCCCTCACCTTGAATCGGTTCGATAACAATGGCGGCTAGGTTTTCGGCACCGATGCGCTTTTCAAGATAGGTGATTGAGCGCTGGGCAGCCTGTTCGCCGGTAAGGCCAGCTGGGTCGCGAAGCGGGTAGCTCATTGGCACATGGGTCACGCCAGGGGCAAACGGGCCAAAACCAGAGGCATAAGGCATCGCCTTAAAGTTCATCGCCATGGTGAGGTTGGTGCGGCCGTGGTATCCGTGATCAAAGACAGCGATTTCGCCGCGGCCGGTGAACTTGCGGGCAATCTTGACCGCGTTTTCGACAGCCTCAGAACCCGAGTTGAAAAGCGCAGACTTTTTGGCAAAGTTACCAGGCATGTGAGCGTTCAGAATCTGGCAAACTTCGACATATTCCTGATACGGAGTCAAAGTGAAAAGAGTGTGTGTGAGTTCGGCAACCTGCTCGCGAACCGCGTTAATAACGCCGGCATTCGTGTGTCCGATGGTGGTAACACCAATGCCTGAACCTAGGTCAATAATGTGGTTGCCGTCAGCATCAACAATGATTGCGCCGTTAGCTTTTTCGATGAAAATTCCCAAAGCGGTTCCGACGCCTGCGCCAACAGCTTTAAGACGTTCAGCTTGAAGAGCTTGTGATTTAGGGCCAGGAATCTCAGTAACAACTTTGCGCTCTTGCGCGATAGTGAATTCGCTCATAAATAAAAGTCTATGCCCGTGCAAACTCGCAAAGGCTAGCTATCGCCTAAGCCACGCAAAGATTTCAGGCAAACGCCAGCCGAGGGTCAAACCAATGGCACAATAAACGCATGCGCAGCGTAATTATTCTTGGCTCAACCGGCTCAATCGGCACTCAAGCCCTTGAGGTGATTGCCGCTAACCCAGATCGTTTCAAAGTGGTTGGTTTGGCTGCTGGAACAAACGCCGAGTTGCTTGAGCAGCAGCGCCGAGCATTCGGTGTTGCCGCCGATAAAGCTGTGCTGGGGGCCAAGGCCGCCACCGCACTGGTGCTCGAAACTGACGCCGACGTTGTAGTCAACGGCATCACCGGCTCAATCGGTTTGGCTGCGACTCTTGCAACCCTAGAGACCGGCAAAACACTCGCTTTAGCCAACAAAGAGTCGCTCATCGTTGGCGGTCGTCTAGTCACCGAAGCTGCCAAGCCTGGGCAGATTGTGCCGGTCGACAGCGAACATTCAGCGCTGGCCCAATGTTTGCTCAGTGGCACGGCAGCTGAAGTTCAAAAACTGATTTTGACCGCTTCTGGAGGCCCGTTTCGCGGCTACACCCGCGAGCAGCTGCAGGCCGTTACACCAGCCATGGCACTTGCTCACCCAACCTGGGTGATGGGCAAAGTCGTTACGACCAACTCGGCAACCCTGGTCAACAAAGGTCTAGAGCTGATTGAAGCTCACCTGCTTTTCGATGTGCCTTTCGATCGCATCGCAGTCACGGTTCACCCGCAGTCCATCGTTCACTCAATGGTTGAGTTTGTCGACGGCTCGGTTTTAGCCCAGTGCTCGCCGCCGACCATGAAGCTGCCCATAGCTTTAGGCATGTCTTGGCCCGAACGTGTGCCAAATGTGGCACCCGCTTGTGACTTCACGCAGGCGGCTACCTGGACTTTCGAACCGCTCGACGAAACCGTTTTTGGCGCGGTTCGCTTAGCGCGCCAGGTAGGAACAGCCGGGTTGACCTACCCAGCCGTTTATAACGCGGCCAATGAGCAGGCGGTTGAAGCCTTTCACGCTGGCCGAATTGGCTTCAACCAGATTGTCGAAGTTGTTGAGCGCGTTGTTGAAGCACACACCGCTGAACCAATTTTGAGTTTGGATGCAGTTTTGGCTGCCGAAACATGGGCTCGTGACCGCGCCGAGGCACAAATGGCCACAGCCTGCTAGTTCTTCATCGGTGGCTGTCAAATCTTAGGCAAATTGTCAGCCCCATCGGTTAGCGTTGAAACGTGAACCAAACTTTGCTATTTATTCTCGGTGTGCTTTTGCTCATGCTCGGCGTGGGCGCCTCGATTGCGATTCACGAGCTGGGGCACATGTATCCCGCTAAAAAATTCGGGGTTTTAGTCACTAAGTACATGATCGGGTTCGGCCCAACAATCAAGTCTTGGCGTCGGGGCGAAACTGAGTATGGCTTCAAGATGATTCCGCTCGGCGGCTACATTGCCATGGTTGGAATGTTCCCTGCTAAGCCCGCCGAGGCTAGCGAAGCTGCGAAGCGAGCGCTGCGAGCCCCCAAGTTTTGGCGCGAACTGGTTGCGCAAGCGCGAGAGGCCAACGCCGAGCAATCGGCTGCTGTTCCAAAAAACCGCTGGTTCACCAGCCTGCCTATTCACAAGCGCCTGATCATCATGTTTGGCGGGCCATTTATGAATCTTGTATTTGGTTCGGCGCTGCTATTTGTGGCGCTAGGGGTAATTGGCACGCCAGCTATGGGCAACTCGATTGCCAAAGTATATGATTGCGTGCCAAGTGATCAGGTCAAGTTCGCTTGCGTCACAAAAGACCCGGTTAGCCCAGCTAAAACCGCTGGAATCATCGCAGGCGACCAAGTGATTTCGTTCAACGGAATCAAAGCCTCGCAGTGGAGTGACATTAGTGGCGAACTCGCTAATCGCATTGGCCAACCGACTAGCATTCAGGTTCTGCGCGCCGGCAAAACCCTCGACTTGACGATTTCGCCAGTAGCCATGCAGGTTCCGGTTTATGACGCCGCGGGCAAGCCTGTGGTAGACGCTGAGGGCAACTCACTGACCCAACTGCACGCATTTATCGGCGTTCAACTCAAACCCGCGATGATGCCTCAAAGTGGGGCTCAGGTTGTGGGCGAAATCGAAACCCAACTGCGCGCAACCGTTGGCATGATTGTGGCCTTGCCAGGCGAAGTCGGCCAAATGGCCACGGCCACTTTTGGCGGTGGCAAACGAGCCTCTAATGGGCCGGTTTCGCTGCTGGGTGTCGGTCAGATTGCTGGCCAGGTTGCTAGCAGCCCTGAACTTGACCTTGCCCAAAAGTTAGCGGCTGGGCTGAGCATTCTGGCTTCGCTCAACTTTGCGCTGTTCGTATTCAACCTGATTCCGCTTTTGCCGCTCGACGGCGGGCACATGGCCGCCGCGCTTTTCGAGAGTGTCAAACGCGGCTGGTTCAAACTTCGCAAAAAAGCTTGGCGAGGCCCTGTTGATCTAACCAAAATAGTTCCGCTGACCTACGCCATGTGGTTGGTTTTGATGGCTATGAGTTTGCTTTTCATAGAGGCCGACATCGTGAAGCCAATC
>CAIYTL010000034.1 GCA_903929105.1 uncultured Micrococcales bacterium
TCAAAATTAACCTTCACATTTCGAAACTCACAGGGGTTGCCGGTCGCAAGGCAACAGTTAAGCTCGCTATCGGCAGCGGTTCATCGCCTGAATAAGCGATTTTGAAATCGACAAATATTTGAGGATGCCCCTTCGGGGGCATCCTTTTTGATTTGCTAGCAGGGTAAGCTTTTTGCTGATTAGCAAACCAGTGCCACGCACGTTGGCGCAGAGAGCGAAACATTAAAAGTGGACTCCACTGAGATGCCAGAAGTTGAGATTCCGGCTGAACACACCACGACACTTCTAACTGAAGCCGATAACCGCAATCGCAGCGGGTTCGCGCAGTGGTTATTAAAATCTGAAGGTTCTGAAGCTAGCCGCAAACATGGCGGCCACAGCTGGTGGGCGGTAATGTGCCTCACCGGTGTTGACTACTTTTCAACCTTGGGTTATCAGCCGGCCATCGCGGCGTTGGCTGCTGGGCTGCTTTCGCCTTTAGCAACTTTGATTTTGGTCGCCTTGACGCTTTTTGGTGCTCTGCCCGTTTATCGCAAGGTTGCGACCGGCAGCTATAAAGGTGAAGGTTCAATTCACCTTCTTGAAAAACTTTTGCCCTGGTGGCTGGGCAAGCTTTTTGTTTTGGTAATGCTCGGCTTTGCCGCAACCGACTTCATGATCACGATTACCCTGTCGGCTGCTGACGCCTCAGCTCACATTGTGCAAAACCCGTTTATTGCCGAGCACATGTCTGGTTCAAACTTGATTATCACAATCGGTTTGATTTCGATCTTGAGCATCGTGTTCTTAATTGGCTTTAAAGAGGCCATTGGCCTTGCCGTTGGCTTGGTCGGTACCTATTTGCTTTTGAACACTGTTGTGGTCATCAACTCAACAATCGTGATTTTTCAAGGCCACAACGAGTTTTCAGAGCTGGCCGGTGGCAATGCGTTGGCCGGATGGTGGCAGGCTCTAACCCAACAGCACGGCAACCTGCTGAACATGATTTTCATTGCATTGATTGTTTTTCCGAAGCTTGCACTTGGCTTGTCAGGTTTTGAAACCGGTGTTGCGGTTATGCCTCAGATTCGCGGTTCAGAAGCCGACAAAGTTGGCCCGCCAGTCACTCGAATCAAAGGCACCCAGCGCCTGCTAACCACTGCAGCCGTGATTATGAGCGTCTTTTTGATCTCAACGAGTTTTATCACCACGCTTTTGATTCCTCAGGCAAAGTTTCAACCCGGCGGCGAAGCCGATGGCCGCGCCTTGGCCTATTTAGCTCACGAAAACTTAGGCAACGTCTTTGGTTCGTTTTATGACATTTCGACCATTTTGATTCTTTGGTTTGCCGGCGCTTCGGCGCTTGCGGGTTTGCTCAACCTGGTGCCACGCTACCTACCTCGATATGGCATGGCACCGCAGTGGGCGAGTCTTAGTCGCCCGCTGATCCTGGTTTACACGGCCATCGCAGTGGTGGTAACCATTATCTTCAACGCCAACGTAGACCAACAGGCTGGCGCCTATGCAACAGGTGTTTTGGTGCTCATCACCTCGGCATCATTTGCTGCAACACTTTTGGCTCGTCGCAAACAAAAATATGTGGCCATGGTCGGCTATGCGGTTGTTACCGCAGTGTTTATCTACACGACGATTCAAAACATTATTGAACGCCCCGACGGTGTGCGAATCGCAAGCGTGTTTATTGCCGCAATCGTTTTGGTTTCGATTATTTCGCGTATTCAGCGTTCGTTCGAGCTCAGGGCCCGAACGGTGCACTTTGATGATCAGGCCCACGCCTTCTTGGGCGAAGAGACTTTAGAATTCGACATCGTCAGTTTGGTCGCGCATGAGCCTCACGGCGGTGGCGAAGATGAATACCGTTTGAAGGCGCGTGACGAACGCAAGTTCAATCACATTCCTGCTAACAGCTCAGTCATCTTCTTAGAGGTGAAAGTTGCTGACTCTTCTGAGTTTTTAGAAGACATAAACGTGGTTGGTGAAACCAAGTTTGGCTTTAGAGTGCTTCAGGTTACAAGCAGTTCGATTCCAAACGCGCTCGCCGCCGTTGCGCTGGCGATTCGCGACGAATACGGCATTGTTCCTGACATTTATTTTGAGTGGAGCGACGGAAACCCGATTTCGAACATGCTCAAGTTCTTGTCAACCGGTGGCGGCGAGATCGCGGTTACCACGCGCGAGGTTCTGCGGCAGGCTGAGCCTTCGGCTAGGCGTCGGCCGCGCATCCACGTTTCATAAGGCGCTCAAGCACCGCATTGCGGTAATCTCGACTTATGACAAATGTGAACCTCGCTGGCAAAACCGTCTTTGTTTCAGGCTCTTCGCGCGGCATCGGAGCGGCCACAGTTCAGCTTTTTGCTGCTGCTGGCGCCAAAGTTGTAATCAACTATCGTGACAAAGCGGCTCGCGCCGAGAAGATTGCCGAAGCGATTCGCGCCGCCGGTGGCACCGCGCTAACCGTGCAGGCTGACCTCACCGACTATGACTCAGTAAAAGCTGCTCGCGACCTGATTGTTGCCGAATATGGTTCGCTCGACTTTTTGGTGATGAATGCTTCTGGCGGCATGGAGGCCGGCAAGGGTGAAGACTATGCATTGCGTTTGAATCGCGACGCTCAGGTCAACCTGCTTGAGACCATGAGCGGCATAATGAGCGATGGCGGTCGCGTTGTTTTCATCACAAGCCACCAGGCGCACTTTGTGCACACATTTGAGTCGCTGCCTGAGTATATGCCGGTGGCTTTGAGCAAGCGCGCCGGCGAAGACGCCCTTCGCGAGCGCATTCCAGCTTTGGCAGCCAAAGGCATTGGGTTTGTTGTGGTTTCGGGTGACATGATTGTTGGCACAGCAACCGCGCTGCTGCTTGACCGTTCAAACCCTGGCGCAATCGAAAGCCGCATCGCCGAAGTTGGCAAGCTTTATAGCGTTGAAGAGTTCGCCGAAGAAATCTTCAAAGCAGCAAACGCTCCAGTGCCCGCCGACAACACCGTTTTAGTCGGCGACACCTCAAAGATGGTCTAGCCTCGGCACACCGTGCACATTAGCTACCCGCCTGACCTGCCGGTCAGCCAACTGCGCGACGAAATCGTCGAGGCAATTCGTGGCAACCAGGTTGTTATTGTGGCCGGCGCCACCGGTTCAGGCAAAACGACACAGCTGCCAAAGATGTGCCTTGAGCTCGGCCAAAAGAGCATCGCCCACACTCAACCCCGGCGCATCGCCGCTCGTGCGGTGGCTGAGCGCATCAGCGAAGAACTAGGGGTCGACCTTGGCGGCATTGTTGGCTACCAGGTGCGATTCACCGACCGGGCCAGCGCTGAAACCCGAGTCAAAGTTATGACCGACGGCATTTTGCTGGCCGCACTGCAAGGCGATCGAACTTTGCGCCAATATGACACGATCATCATCGACGAAGCACATGAGCGCAGCCTAAACATCGACTTTTTGCTGGGATATTTGAAGCAGCTGTTGCCAAAGCGCCCCGACCTCAAAGTGATTATCACCTCGGCCACGATCGATCCCGGCTCGTTTAGCCGCCACTTTGGCGACGCACCCATTATTGAAGTTTCGGGCCGAAGCTACCCGATTGAGGTGCGCTATCGCCCTGTTGCCTGCGAAAATATGCCGACGCCTTCAAGCCCGAGCGATATGGCAAGGAACTTTGCCCTGGCAAACCCTATCAGCATTGCCACAAAGGTCGATATCCCCATCACAGCTGTGGCTTTATAAAACTTTTTCAATTTTTATACCCCGGTTGTCAAATGCCATCTTATAGGCATTTATCTCTTTTTCAATTGCAGCACTCTTTATATAATTTTTCAAAGCATAATCTCTAGCAGCCGCACCCAGCGCATTCCTGCGTTTCGAGTCTTCTATAAGA
>CAIYTL010000035.1 GCA_903929105.1 uncultured Micrococcales bacterium
AGCCCAGCCGGTTCAATCAAGGCTGATTCGCCAGCGGGGCAGTACCTAACAGCGAACGGCGTGGCGCGAGTTGACTTCAACAGCTATGGTTCTCGCCGCGGAAACCACGAGGTAATGATTCGTGGAACCTTCGCCAACATTCGTTTGCGCAACCAGCTTCTTGACAACGTTGAGGGTGGTTACACTCGCGACTTCACGCAAGCCGAGGCACCTCAGGCCTTCATCTATGACGCCTCACAGAATTACCAGGCCGCGGGCACCCCGTTGGTCATTCTTGGCGGCAAAGAGTATGGTTCTGGTTCATCACGTGACTGGGCGGCTAAAGGAACAAGTCTGCTTGGCGTTCGGGCTGTTATCACTGAAAGCTTCGAGCGCATTCACCGCAGCAACTTGATTGGAATGGGCGTGCTTCCGTTGCAGTTCCCTGCGGGTCAGACAGCAGATTCACTTGGTCTTGACGGTACCGAGATTTTCGAGATCACGGGTGTCGAGGCTTTGAATGAGGGTGTGACTCCTAGCAGCGTTCGCGTGGTTGCGAGCCCTTCTGCCAACTCAGCAGCCGGCAAAGCAACCATTGAGTTCGATGCTGTAGTTCGAATTGACACCCCAGGTGAGGCTGACTACTACCGCAACGGTGGCATTTTGCAATACGTTCTTCGCAGTTTGGTCGCTTAGCGGCCAAACTCGCGTCGACGGTCTATTGGAATAACCGTCTAAGCGATAAAGTTCTAATCACTATGAGCCTGCTAAGCAACATCTCGAACCCGCGAGACCTCGACGGTCTTTCGGCGATTCAACTACAAGAGTTGTGCGCAGACATCCGTGAAAAATTGATCGCCGATGTTTCTAAAACAGGCGGACACCTGGGCCCGAATCTTGGTGTTGTCGAAACCACTGTTGCTATTCACAGGGTTTTTCACTCGCCCAAAGATTCGATTATTTTCGACACGGGGCACCAGTCTTATGTTCACAAAATGCTTACCGGTCGCGCCGACCTTAGCTCTTTGCGACAAAAGGACGGCCTCGCTGGGTACCCTCAGCGAAGCGAATCAGACCACGACATTGTCGAAAGTTCTCACGCATCGTCGTCGCTTTCGTGGGCCGACGGAATTGCCAAAGCCTACAAATTAACCAATCAGAATGACCGCTGGGTTGTTGCTGTGGTCGGCGACGGGGCGCTGACAGGTGGCATGACCTGGGAGGCCTTGAACAACATCACTGACGATAATGATCGCCGGCTGGTAATTGTTGTCAACGACAATGGTCGCTCTTATGCTCCAACAATTGGTGGCCTGGCACGTTATTTGAACGGCATTCGCACCGAACGGCTCTATTCGAAGGCTTTTCGGGCAAGCAAGGGCTTGGCAGAGCGATTCGGACTATTTGGTCGTCTTGCCTATTCGATGGCCCGTGGCGCGGGCAAGGGGCTTTTGGGCACGTTTGCTCCAAAAGGCATGTTTCCGAACCTAGACATCAAATACATCGGCCCAATCGATGGTCACGACCTCGCAGCCCTTGAGCAGGCTTTATCTCAAGCAAAGAAATACGAACACCCCGTTATAGTGCACACCATCACCGAGAAGGGCAAGGGTTACGACCCTGCTCAGCTCAACGATGAAGACCAGATGCACGCAGTTGGTCAGATTGACCCAGAAACTGGCAAGAGTGTTGAAACTAGCGCGGGGGAGTCATGGACATCAGTTTTCAGCAAAGAGATTCTCAAGATTGCTGAACAAAAAGAGAATCTTGTTGGAATCACCGGGGCCATGCTTATTCCGGTTGGGCTTCACAGATTCGCCGAGCGTTTTCCTGAGCGAGTTTTCGATGTTGGAATCGCTGAGCAACACGCGGTTACCTCAGCGGCGGGAATGGCTTTTGGCGGCCTTCACCCGGTGGTGGCTGTCTATGCAACCTTTATAAACCGAGCCTTCGACCAAGTATTGATGGATGTCGCCCTGCACAAAGCAGGTGTAACCATCGTGTTGGACCGAGCTGGAGTTACCGGCCCGGATGGTGCGAGTCACCATGGAATGTGGGACCTAGCACTGCTGCAAATCGTGCCTGGAATTCGCATAGCTGCGCCGCGTGACGCTGTGCGGCTGCGCGAGGAGCTTAACGAGGCAGTAGCAGTTGACGATGCGCCTACTGTTCTGCGTTTCTCAAAGGGCACTGCGGGAGCCGAAATTGCGGCCATAAAACGTCTCAATGACGGCGTCGATGTCTTGTTAGAGTCGCCTTCTAAAGATGTTCTGCTAGTTGCTGTTGGCCCAATGGCTTCGGTGGCCCTTCAGGTCGCCGAACTTCTTCGTGCACACGGAATTGGCGCCACGGTGATTGATCCACGATGGGTGATTCCTGTAGCAAAGTCTGTAGTTGAGCTTGCTGCCAAACATCGTCTCGTCGTGACCATCGAAGACGGAATTCGAGTTGGTGGCATCGGCACAAGAGTGCGGCAAGAAATGCGCGCTGCTCAAGTAGACACCGCACTAAACGAGGTCGGTTTGCCCGACGAATTCTTGGAACACGCAAGCCGTGCAGAGATCATGGAACGAGTCGGTTTGACTGCTCAGCAGATTTCACACGACATTGTTGCTCAGGTGCTGGGCGCTAGAGTTCCTCACGCACGACCGCTGCCAGACGAAACTACTGTTTCTCAGCAGAACCAGGCTCAGTAGCCTTCTCTGACTGCTCGGCTTCTGCGGGCTCGACTACCACTGGTTTTGCCTGCATCGCCGTAATGAAGCCCGGTGCAACCAACTCGATCTGCCAATGCCTAGCGCCAAGGTCTAGAAGTGAGGCCACCAATGATTGCAGGTCAGGACTCTGCGGGGGATTAAAACATAATTCACGCATCGAATCGGGTTTCAAAATATTCTCTGCTGGCACGTTGTGTTGTTTGCTCAGATCGATAATTACGGCTTTAGCGGCCTGTAATCTGGCGTCGGCATCAGGAAATCTCTGTGGCCAGTTTCGATGATTTGGTGTTCCGATC